>SEDG01000202.1 GCA_004295885.1 Pedobacter sp.
TTCGCTCTGAGTGAGAAAAAACAAAAAATCCCTCAACTTTCGTTAAGGGATTTATCATCCTTATTCTTTGCTCTTATTCGTTTTTCTACTTAGACAAATACATCGATTTATCTTTGTACAACTTACGGAAATATGGGTCTTCTAAGTCTTTGATGAAACGGATTGATTCTCCTGTAGATTTCATTTCTGGACCTAGTTCTTTTGTCACTTCAGGGAATTTATCGAAAGAGAAAACAGGTTCTTTAATCGCATATCCTTTTAGCTTGCGAACAATGGTGAAGTCTTTTAATTTATTTACACCTAACATAATTCTCGCTGCGATGTTGATGTAAGGCACATCATAAGCTTTCGCAATGAAAGGAACGGTACGAGATGCTCTCGGGTTGGCCTCAATTACATATACTTTATCGTTTTTAACTGCAAACTGGATGTTCAACAATCCAATTACATTTAAAGCTTTTGCAATTTTCTTAGAGTAAATTTCCATATCTGCAATTACTTTTTCAGACAAGCTAAATGGTGGTAAAACTGCAAATGAATCTCCAGAGTGGATACCTGCAGGCTCGATGTGTTCCATTAAACCAACGATATGGCAGTCAGTTCCATCAGAAATTGAGTCTGATTCTGTCTCCTCTGCCCTATCTAAAAAGTGGTCGATAAGTACGCGATTTCCTGGTAAATCTCCCAACAATTTAACCACTGCTTTTTCTAAATCCTCATCGTTAATTACAATGCTCATTCCTTGTCCGCCTAAAACGTAACTCGGACGAACCAAAACCGGGTAACCAACTTCGTTTGCAACTACGATTGCCTCTTCAGCATTTTCCGCAACTCCGTATCTTGGATAAGGAATATCTAGTTCTTTTAACAAATCTGAGAAACGGCCACGGTCTTCGGCAACATCCATATCGTTGTAAGCAGTACCGATAATTTTAATGTTGTTTTCGTGAAGTTTTTCAGCCATTTTAAGTGCTGTTTGTCCACCCAACTGTACAATTACACCGATTGGATTTTCAAGCTCGATAATCTCACGTACGTGTTCCCAAAAAACTGGCTCGAAGTATAATTTATCGGCCATGTTAAAGTCTGTAGAAACCGTTTCTGGATTACAGTTAATCATGATGGCTTCGAAACCGCTTTCTTTTGCCGCCAATAAACCGTGTACACAAGAATAATCGAATTCTATACCTTGTCCGATTCTATTTGGACCAGAACCTAAAACAATAACTTTTTTCTTGTCAGACACGATTGATTCGTTCGAACCTAATTCATCGCCATCTGAAAGTATCTCATTGCCAACCAAAGAAATTTGGATTGGAGATTCTTCGAAAGTTGAGTAGAAATATGGTGTTTGCGCTGCAAATTCTGCTGCACAAGTATCAACCATTTTATAAACGCGTTTAATGCCTAATTCTTTTCTGCGGTTGTAAACATCATCTTCGGTAACATTAGACAAGATATAGGCAATTTGTATGTCAGAGAACCCTTTTTGTTTTAAATTAAAGAAGAAATCTCTAGGTATATTATTTAACGAATAACGTTTTAATTCTATTTCTAGATTTACCAATTCTTGAATTTGAGACAAGAACCATTTATCGATTTTGGTTACTTTACGAATAGATTCTAAAGGAACACCCATGCTCATTGCATCTTTAATTAGGAACAAACGGTTCCAGCTTGGATGCTCTAAGCCATGCATAATCTCTTCGATATTTCTTTTCTGTCTGCCGTCTGCACCTAAACCAGCCCTTCCAATTTCTAAACTCTGACAAGCTTTTTGTAAGGCTTCGATAAAGCTACGGCCGATTGCCATTACCTCACCTACAGATTTCATCTGCAAGCCAAGTTCTGTATTAGCGCCTTTAAATTTATCGAAATTCCAACGAGGAACTTTTACGATAACGTAATCTAAAGTAGGCTCAAAATATGCTGAAGTTGTTTTAGTAATTTGATTTTCAATCTCATCTAAGTTGTAACCAATTGCCAGTTTAGCAGCAATTTTTGCAATTGGATAACCAGTTGCTTTACTTGCTAACGCTGATGAGCGAGAAACACGGGGATTGATTTCGATAGCGATAATATCATCGTTATCTGGATTTACCGAGAACTGAACATTACATCCGCCAGCAAAATTACCAATGGCACGCATCATTTTTATTGCCTGATTACGCATATCTTGGTAACAACGGTCGGATAAAGTCATTGCAGGAGCTACAGTAATTGAATCTCCGGTATGAATACCCATTGGGTCGAAGTTTTCGATTGAACAGATGATGATTACGTTATCATTTCCATCTCTCAAAAGCTCTAACTCGTACTCTTTCCATCCCAAAACAGCTTTTTCTACTAAAACTTCATGAGTTGGTGAAGCTTCTAAACCACGTTTTAATGCCGCGTCAAATTCTTCTTTTTTATGTACAAAACCGCCACCAGAACCACCTAAGGTATATGATGGGCGAATTACCAATGGGAAGCCTATCTCTTGAGCGGCTTCTTTACCTTCTAAGAATGAGTTTGCAATTTTTGAGGGTGCAACGCCCACGCCAATATCAACCATTAACTGGCGGAAAGATTCCCTGTTTTCAGTTTTCTCGATTGCGGCAACATCAACACCAATGATTTTTACACCGTGTGCTTTCCAAATACCACGTTCTTCTGCATCAACACAAAGATTTAAAGCTGTTTGACCACCCATTGTTGGCAATACAGCATCAATTTTAGGCAGGTTTGGATTTGTTGCGTGGTCAATTAAAATTTGCTCAATCGAATCTAAGGTTAAAGGCAACAAGTAAACATGGTCACCAATAACTTTATCTGTCATGATTGTTGCAGGATTCGAATTGATGATTGAAACCGTAATTCCCTCGTCTTTTAGAGAAAGGGCGGCTTGAGAACCAGCGTAATCAAATTCGCAAGCTTGACCAATGATAATAGGTCCTGATCCGATAATAAGTACTGAGCGTATAGAGAGATCTTTAGGCATTGTGGGTTTTTAAAAAAGTCTAAAGTAAAAAGTCAAATTTTGACTAATAGCTGGGAGAAATCCTTGCTACGATGTATTAAAAACTCCCACAGCTCTGTCGGGATGCAAAGATAGGTTTTTGAATAGAAAAAAGTTTGAATTTTTTGAAATTTATTGCACAAAAAAGAGGACATATAGTCCTCTCTTAATTTTAACACACACAATATTTCTATTGTAATAACTTTATTTCTCCAATATCTGTTGTTGCGCTATCTGTAACGGCAACGTTTTCTACTGAGGCATCTTTATAAGGGGCATTCGCTTTAACCCAAACGGTATAAGTTCCTTTTTTCACTTTACTGAATACAAAAGCGCCATTACTTATGGTACTTCTTAACGTATCAGGACCTGCAACCGCAACAACTTCCTTAGCGCCTTCTGCAGGTGTAACTTTCCCTTGTATGCCACCCTCCTTAATTGAGCCAAATGCAAACAATCCTAATGATAAACCTGCAACAGCCAAAACTCCTAAACTCGCTCTTTTCATAACGTAAATTTTTAGTTTAACTTCTATTAATTTAAGCGTAATTCTTTTCCATCCGTATAGTATTTAATAGGCACTGATGTACAAAATTAAACACAGTAATAAAAAAATTGTTTTTGTTGATTTTATTTTTTGAAAATGAAGACAGCGCATAAAAAACTTTTTAAACTATTGTTTGTTATGGCTTTATGAAAAAATTAATTCTATCATTCGTTGTAATTTCCAGCATTATTGCAGGGTGTGCAACTGTACAGTCAATCATTAAATCTACCTTTCCATACACATCAAGTTTAATTATCCCTGCGAGCTCAAAAACAAATACCCCATTAAGTGCTACGAGCTCAGCAAGCAGTTTTGACCAGATTTTTGGCAATCAAAACGGCGCTAACTATATAAAGGAAGTTAGGGTAGCGTCTGTTAGATTAGATGCAAGTAACCCAACAAACCAAAATTTGGGAGTATTTAAATCGGTTAAAGTATTTTTAGTTAGCGGAACCGGCGCCGAAGTCATGGTTGCGTCACGAAATGATGTATCTGAAAATATTGGCAACAATCTTGTACTAGATATAGATAACTCACGTTTTGTAGATGAATATGTGAAAGGGAATAATTTGAGGGTGAGAATGGAGTACAGCTTGAGAACTAGTTTATCAAGTGACGTGAGCGTAAGGGCTTCGATTAATTTTAATTCGACGCCGAATACT
Source organism: Pedobacter sp. (assembly GCA_004295885.1). GTDB lineage: Bacteria > Bacteroidota > Bacteroidia > Sphingobacteriales > Sphingobacteriaceae > Pedobacter. The sequence goes on from SEDG01000202.1 coordinate 4,211, forward strand.
AATTAGATTAAAAATTTCCTCAACAAGTTTGAGGATTCTTCATAAATAGTTTGTTTGGTTTATTGTCCGGTAGGGGTTGTTCCCTATCGGACTTTTTTGTTTAAAGAGATTTTAAGTCAAAGCAAATTTATTTCATATCTTATGGAATAAATTTGCTGGCTGCATCAATATAAGGATCGTTTGCCCAATAAGACTTAATGCGAAAACTTATATTTTTACAACTAATATTTTTTTCCTTCTATTTTCAATGCTTTAGCCAAGTTAAAACACTTTTCAAGGCTTGGTATGGGAAGGATTTAAATTATATTAGAATTGATTCTAATCGGGTATATTTTGAAATATCTGGCAATTTCACTCAAGAAAAGCGGTATTTAATATCCGGCGACACTTTACGTCTGTACGACAAATACACCTCTTCACGAGATAATTATGCTAAATATCACATTGATAATTTTGACTTTCTTATCAGGACACTGAAGCCAAACAAATTAATTTTGATGCCCCTTGATTCAAATGCGAAAGAGCTTTCAAAAGGAAAGGATATACTAGAATATAATGACCGAAATAACATTTTAGACAGAAATTTTAAGTTCAATCAATTAAAATATAAACTTTATGGAGGTGGCTGGGGATGGTGGGATATTTCGATGCTAATTGATAACAAAAAGAATTTTCAGTACATAGATAAAAGTAATAGTAACAATCCTTTGTATTATTATGGCAAGCTGCCAGATGAAAAATATAATGAATTAATTAGGCTATTAAAATCTTCCCAAATCGATAAACTGCAAAATTTTGAGCAACACGTTTACGATGTTCCTGAGACTACGCTAGAAATTGCCTTCCAAATAAAGTTTAAACCTTAACTATAATATTTGCACGAATTATTAAACCTATTTATAAATTTGAAACATGTTATTACTAGCAAGCGGATTTAGCGAAAGTTTAAAACAATTTCTATTTGGAACTGGTTGGCTAGAGTGGTGTGGCGTATTTACAGGGATATTATGTGTTTGGTTGGCTGCTAAAAACAACATTTGGAACTGGCCAATTGCTTGCATTAGTGTAATCATTTATGTTTTTATCTTTTTCGAGGGAAGGCTTTATGCCGATGCAGGTTTACAAATTTATTTCTTGGTTACGAATATTTATGGATGGTATTACTGGAGTAAACAAAAAGATAATCCAACATTAGAGCGGCCAATCATAAATATTACAAAAAATGAAATTATTTTGTCCGTTATCGGAGTTATAGTATTTACCCTAGCACTTGGCTTTACTTTATTTCATAAAACTAATGCTTCATTTCCATTTACTGATAGCTTTTGTACTGCCTGCAGTTTAATTGCACAGGTATTTTTAGCTAGGCGTGTTATCCAAAATTGGTTAATCTGGATTTTCGTTGATATAATCTATGTGAGTGTTTATTTCTCCAAAGACTTATATGCAACAGGGTTGATGTACGCCTTATATATCGGCATTGCCACAATGGGCTATTTAGATTGGAGAAAAATTTATCGTGAACAAAGCAATTAAGAAAATAGCCATTGTTGGTCCTGAAAGCACGGGCAAATCTACCATGTCTATCGCATTGGCGAAGCATTACAATGTGCCTTGGGTACCAGAGTATGCTCGTTATTATTGCTCCTCATTAACGGCAGACTGTACATTACAAGATGAGATTAATATGTTTCACGGTCAGGTTGCTTTAGAAGAATCTGTTTTGGCAACGGCCGACACTGAATTTATTATTTGCGATACCACCTTCGCGACCGTAAAAATTTGGAGTGATGAATTTTTTGGCAATACACCTCAAGTTGTTTTGGACGGGTTAAAAAATCAACCTTATGACTTTTATCTTTTATTAGATATTGATTTGCCTTGGCAAGATGACCCACTAAGAGATTTTCCGCACATGCGTGAACACTTTATGGGTGTTTGGCATAAAGAATTAAAAGCATTAAATGCAAATTATACAGTAATTGGAGGTATTGAAAC
>SEDG01000203.1 GCA_004295885.1 Pedobacter sp.
AATTTAGACAAAGTTTTATTAGGATTAAGTGTTAAACCCAATGCAGTGGCCGCACCGCCATCTATTTCTTTACCATTCCATTGCGCTGCATTTTGCTCAGTTACAATTTTCCCTGTCTTAAAATGAATTCTGATTGGTCGTGGTGCCTTCGTATCAAATGCAGCTCCATCAATAAATAAATCTTTTTCTATTGGCCACCAGTTTTCTGGATTTCGCAGTGCTAATTTTTCTGAAGTTCCGTCTGTATAATAAACAGTTATTTTTCCGTTGTCCATTCTACTTTGCATCGGATTTGTAGATCCAGCTAACAGAAAAAAGACTGCCTGAGCTTTTCCATTTAATGGAATTTCGGCTGAATCAGGGTAATTATCCCATTTTGAAGTATATATAATATTTTTTAATCCTTTTTCTCCCGGCGTACTAAAAATAATTCCAGATGGTAACGTAATCTCATTTTTAGTTCCTGCTAAATTTCTTAATCCACTATCATTTATCTCTGGCTTAACATTTGGGTGTGGCCAATCGCCAATCCCTTGTACAGGAAGTTGTAAAGTTGTAGTTGTTGGTCGTGGTGACAGATATTTGTTGTTAAAAATCTGACCAACTTGATCATTAAAATAAACAGTCAAATTCTGTTTTTCGAATTTCAAGCCTTGCAAGTTTTGATCGTTTAAATCAAGAAAAGGAGCAGTTTGTTGATTACTTTTTACTTCGAAGCACAGAGGAAACCAATAATTAAAAGCTCCATCTTTCACTTGAACAAAAACAGTTCTGTTTCCTATTTCTCCAATTATATTTGCTTTAATCTTATCGCCTACTATTTCGGTTTTACCAAGCGCATTTTGCGGATCAAAAACTTTTGTAACCACGATACCTCCAAAATTTACATCCAGCATTTCATTTTGTTGATAGGAAGCATTAACCTTTGGTTTAGAAAAATCCTTTCCCGCCCAAATTATCTCAACTTTATAGTTTGCGGTAGCGGCACTTTCAATTTCTATTTCTGGATAACCGATAGCTGAACCTACATTTTTCCACTTTGTTACTTTGCCATTAACCTTTAGAGATTTAACCCAATTTTTTCTGGCTCTTATCTTCATTGTTAATGCCAAAGGCGATTTAAATCTAGTCTGCAAGTTGTAAACCTCTAAATCACCAGTCCTTTTGAAATTATAATCCAAATCTGGAGTTTTTAAAGATGCGTGATCCCAAGCCAATGGCAAACCTGGTCTTATAGTTAATTTTTTATTTAGTGCATCTGGCACGACGCCAAACAAACCCTCAATTAACGCCCTAGAATTTATTCCAACTGGGTCCCCAAAATCCCGATAAGCTTCTGCCCTGTTTGCATCGTAATGAGAAATCTGAACAAAATTACCTGGACTTCCGCCTAGATACATACTGGCCAGCATTTCACTTTTCCAAAGCTTAAAAGCTTCCTCACTTCTTCCTCCTTGCCAATTGGCTAACGCTGCATGGGTAGATTCTGCCAAAACCACATTGTTCAACGACCATTCGTAAGGCATCCAGTTGGTTGTTGCTACAGTATAATAGCCGTTATCTACTACCCCTTTTGCACGAACGGGAATATGTGGCAATTCTGTATCGATATAACGCAACGATTGCCAAGCTTGAAAAGCATCAGGCACATCAGAATCAATAGCGTGATAAATAGTCCATAGCCCAGCCGAAGGATGTAATTGCTTTAGCCCCAATGCATCTTTATATTCAGCAAACCAGCCTTTATTTGGCATCCACAGTTGTGTATTTATAGCTTTTAAAATCTTTTCTGCTGCTTGTTGGTAAGGGGTTGCGTCTTCATTAATTAATTTAGCGATTTTAGCTACTGTAGCGTTAGAGCGATAATTGTATGCTGAGGTATGTGTAACACTTCCTCCACTATATTGCAATGCATCACTTGCCCAAATAGCAGCATAAGCATCATAAAGTCCATCATTATCAGAATCAAAAACTCTCTTTTCCCAAGCCAGATGACGAGTAATCAGCGGCCACATTTCTTTAGCATAAGCCAAATCACCTGTCCAGTTTAAATGCCATAATAGCTGATCTATAAACACCAAGTTCATGTCATAATGATGCGGTCTAATAGATTTTCCGTTAGGGTCGCGACTGATATAACCAGAACTGAACATAGCAGTTCCCATTGCTTCTTTTGATCTCGCTAAATTTAAAGCTGTATCAGCAACTACAGGGGCATTAGGTGGAATTGTTACCTGCGATTTTGCATAGGCATTAAAATGCGTTCTAGCCCTATCGTGCCAACCCAATGGATCAGCCGTGTAAGCGCCTCTCCAGCCGTTTAATCGCATTCGCCAGCCAACGGCTCCATGCATATAAGATGGTTCTTCCCAAATTGCATCTGAAGCAATGGCCAATGCGCCCCCAATCGTATTGATATAAGGGTCAGGCGTATCAACAACTATCCTATTAGCAATAGCCTTTCTAGCAGTTTCCGCTTGATTGAATTGTTCTACAACAGTCCAAGTTGAAGGCGCTTGTGGGCTCTGTGGATCCTGAATAAGAAAATAATAGTCCTTATCGTTAACAACGTTTAGTTTTCCCGTTATTACAGGATATTCAGTACCATTAGATTGGTCCATTTCATTAGGAGAACCTTGCTTTTTAGCATCACTCAATTTTAGCAGCGCTGATGGAAAAATACCTGTCAACATTTTATCCTTACCATAAGCTAAAGAAAAAGTGTTGTCTTTGTAAGTAAATACATTTCCTTTACAGTTTTCTGGTCGCAAGTAAAAGACCGATTCTGGATCAGGTCCCATATCGCCACTGCGACTAAAATTCTTGCCGCTTGCACCTCCAAAAACCCAAAACAGTTTTACATTGTTTTTAACGTTTTTGAAATTCGCTTTCAATACTAATCCTTCGCTTTTACTTAGGGCAAGAATATTCATTTCTAAATATCCATTGCCCAACATCGGATCTGTAATATGATATAACATTGAACCTGCTCTGTATTTAGCAGTTATGTTGCCTGAATTAATTAGCCATTTACTACCTTTTTCATCTATCAATCCAAATTTTAGGTTTCCACCCATCCCTGGCATGTACATCGCAAATTCTGGCAAATCACCTGCTTCTACCCTAAAGGCCGTATTGGTACCATACAATGCTCTGGTAAAAGGACGATTGCCGTTGTTGATTACAAAATCCCTTCCCTCTGGATGATAACGCAATTCTCTTTGCTCGCCGTGCCAATTCTCTTTTGGCAATATTGGCGGATAAAGTTCTTGTGCACTAAGCAAATTTGCCGACGTACTTAATATTATAATAATGCCAAACAGATTAATTAATCTCATTATTAAAACAAATTAAAGTTCAACATTAGTAGAATTGCTAATTGTTAATGATGATTTGTCTTCTGCTTTTATGACCACCTTATCAAAACTCCAATCTAAACCAAATTCTATATTTCCAGCGGTTAATGCTTCTACATTTAAATTACTTAGTTTAAAATCCTTTAAAATGGTTTTGTCTGTACCCATTGCGTTAATACCTTTTTTAACACCAGTCGCTTTAATGTTATATATCGTAATGTTTTGGAAAGTTGGAATTCCCTTAGATTCTGGCTCAACCCTATTTAATAATTTTGTCCAGTGTGCGGGGATTTTAGCTGGATCATAACCAGCAGGCAACGTAGAATAACTATAAGTTGGGTTCCAGTTGGGATTTATCTGAATTACATTTCCACCTCCATTCATGGTTATATTTCCAAAGTAAACATCTTCAACGGTTCCTCCTCTGGTGCGAGCAGATTTAATATTAATTGCGTTTCCAGTTCCATAACCCACTAAATCGGTTGCCCAAACATGGCGAATACTTCCTGAAGTTTCACTGCCAAGCGTTAACATTCCAGCACCTTTTCTAGCCACACTATTTCTAATTACCACATATTCGGTTGGTCTATTAACCCTCAATCCATCCCAATCTCTGCCTGCTTTTAAACAGAAATTATCATCATTACAATCAATATCACAATTCTGCACCAAAATCCATGAGGATGAGTCAATATCAATTCCATCGGTACTCGGCCCGCTTCCATCCACATTATTACGAATAGTTATTTTATCTACAGTTACGTAACTAGAATAAAGCACCTGCACCGTCCAAAATCCAGCTTGCTGAATATTTAATTCTTTTACAACCACATTTTTTGAAGATTCTATCAGGATAGTACGTGGTCGTTTTGCATCATAATCAACAATCCAGCGTAAACCTTTTGGGTCGTAATCTTCTTTTCTCATCTTCCAATACATATCCCAAAATGGCTTGCCTTGCGCATTAATTAGACCCATACCAGAGATACTAGCCTTTTGTTGTTTTAGTACGTTAATTAAAGCAGCGGGCCATTTCATTTCTATTCCTGCAACTCTGGTATCAATCTCTGGATAATCTTTTATATCCTGACTGCCAAGTATTTCTACACCTTTATCAATCTGAAGGTTTACGCCACTTTTTACAAATAAAGAACCCGTAAGGTATTTCCCTTGTGCGAAAACAACTGTTCCTCCGCCTTTTGCGGCACAATCATCAATGGCACTTTGAATGGCCTTGGTATTGAGTGTTTTTCCATCGCCTATGGCACCAAAATCATTAACCTTAACTATTTTGCTTTTGAAAGTAAGTGCCTTTGAACCTACTTTATTTATCCAACTTGGCGCTTTAGGCTGTGCAATAACGGCTATGCTAAAAAAGATTAATGCAACTAGCATTAAGGGAACAGTGCGTTTCATAAACAAGAATATATTTGATTTGCTAAACAATTAACGGCATTTGAACCGTTAATGATAGATGCTGTTAAATTATAAAGAATTACACGCTCAACCGTCCTGTATCGTCCTGCTCGTTTAAACTGTTCGCTTACCGTAAAATTATTAGTAATACTACACCAATTCTCAATTTAAAATCACATTTTTGCAAAAATTATTATTAAAATAAATGCAGAGTTACTCCGAATTTCTTGATCTAAGTGTTGGTTTCCCGCAAGAGGGTTTCGATGTTATAGATGAT
>SEDG01000923.1 GCA_004295885.1 Pedobacter sp.
CAATCAGGCAAGATGCATCAATTGATTATCGAATGCGACTTAAATGATAGAAAATACATTAATGATTTGCAATCAGGTGGTTATGGGATGGATGCGCAATGGATGGATGAATTTCATCATGCATTGCGTGTGGCAGCTGGACAGCCAAAAACAGGTTATTATGCCGATTTCAATGGAGTGGAACATTTAGCCAAATCTTATATCGATGCCTATGTATATGATGGTATTTACTCTGATGAAAGAAAAAAGACCTTCGGCAATAAGACCACAAATAATGGCGGCGAACAATTCATTGTGTTCTCTCAAAACCATGATCAAGTGGGTAATAGGATGCTCGGCGAACGTTCGGGTACTTTGTACAGCACATCAATGCAAAAGTTGCTAGCTGCGGCAGTAATGGTATCGCCGTATTTACCCTTGCTGTTTATGGGCGAAGAATGGGGAGCATTAAATCCATTCCTTTATTTTACCAGCCATAGCGATGCAGACTTAATAGCTGCAGTACGAAAGGGCAGGGCCGATGAATTTAAGGCTTTCCACATTGCTGGGACTGCACCCGATCCCCAAGCATTAGAAACCTTCCAAAGCTCAAAACTATCATGGGAATTATTGGAGCAGGAACCACACCAGCAAATTTTTCTGTTCTACAAGGAGCTCATCGCCCTGCGCAAACGTAATTCCATACTAAATAATTTAAACCGTAAAAGACTCACTTCCAAGCCCTATCCATCACAAAATAGCTTAGTGATTAGTCGATGGAATGAAGAAGAAAAACTATCATTTGTACTGAATTTTTCTAAGACAATGCAAAAAATCCTTCTCCCAAATGAAGGTTTTTGGGATCCCATAATGGATTCCTCTTCACCTAAATATGGTGGTACAGAAGAATCACAGATCCAAAGAGATAACAATCAATTTTTAATTACACAGCCCGAATCCATAGTCATATTAGCCGCAAAAAATGTATAAGCCAAGCGTAACTTATCGAATCCAGTTTAATAAAGATTTTAACTTTAAAAACCTAGATGAGG
>SEDG01000204.1 GCA_004295885.1 Pedobacter sp.
TATGAAGAATTTTTTGGACATTATAATCAAGGAAAAAACGGAACTGAAATTTCAAATATTTTACTTTCTCAATTAAATGAAAGTTTAAAAGATAAAGAAGAGCATAACAATATATTATTCGCACTTGCTTTTGCTCAATGGGAAATTTCTGACATAGATAAAGAGCTTTTTCAAAACGTTCAGAAAATAATTGAAAGTGAAGATGACCTAAACTTATGGAAAGAACTTGGTGTAGACGAAATAATGTTAAAGTCAAGACAAAGAGAATTGAATAAATTCCTTAAGAAAATAAGTATACCAAAAGCAAAACCCAAAACAAGACAGAAACCGCTAGTTGTTGTTAAAAGTGAGCTTGTAAACGGAAATTGCTTAACATTTAAATTTCCTGACAATACTTATGGAGGACTTGCAATTATTGGCTGTGAATTTTACGAAAATTATGGAAATATAAAGGTTGCTTTTACCAAAATAAGACAAGCAACATTGCCAACCTTTGAGGATTTCAAAGAGACAACATTTTTAGATTGTAGTTGGTATGATGATGAAGATAGAATTACAAAAGCAAAATTTAAAGTTGCAGGAATTAGTTGCTTTAATTTCGAGTATAAGAAAAAAACAGAACGACTGCCTTTCTTTAATTTCATTCAAGAGAATTTCAAAATAATCGGAACCTTACCAAAATTTGAAAAAGGTTATCATTCTACAAGATTTGCAGATATAAACTTTTCAGACAAAAAAAGAGCAACAATTGATGGTTGGAATGGAGATTTATCAAAGTATCTTGACTATTTATTCAATGAACCAAATCAAAAAAAAGACAAAGTAAAACTTAAAGATTTTTCGACATTGACGAAGAAATAAAAACTGCCCATATCAAGGGTTTACCTTCGGTGAGGGCTTCGCCGTTTGCGTCAGGCGGGCTGATTGCAACCCCGATAGCTATCGGGTCAACAGTAGTTTTTCATCCGATAGCTATCGGATTGAACCTTAGTAATAATAACAACTTTTGTGCTTCATTTTCCCGCCCGAAAGCAAAGCCGAGAACCGTTAGCGTTAATTGTGACACCGAACAGCAAACATAAAATTTAACTATGGAATTTACTGACCTATTAAAACTAATATACAAAAACGACATTGTAAGTTTAGAGAACTTAAAATTAGATGGTGTTGATTTTTGTAGAACTGACAAATACGACAATAATAACTTGCTAATTGCATATGCAGGCTATGGCTTTGAAAGCAAATATCAGCCAGATGAGATAATTGATTTCCTGCTAAATTGTGGAATAGATATTAATCAGAAACGAAATAAACGTGGAAAGGAACTTTCAGCACTTCACAAGGCTGTTGCAATGAAAAATTATAAAATAGTTGAACATCTGTTGAAAAGAGAAGCCCATATTAACATTCAGGAAATAAATGGAAACACACCCTTATGGATGGCAGTAATGAATTATCGTGGCGAAGAGATACAATTGAAAATCATTAATTTGCTGCTAATGAATAATGCTTCATTTGACATTAAAAATCATCACGATAGTTCTGCTCGTGATGTGATAAATACAATTGGCGCCGGAATAGATGCCGGACATAATAAAAAGGAATGGGATTTAAGGCATCTATTGACAGAATAATAACTACCGCTAACAGGGGTTTGCGTCAGGCGGGCTGATTGCAATCCCGATAGCTATCGGATTGAACCTTAGTAATAATAACAACTTTTGTGCTTCATTTTCCCGCCCGAAAGCAAAGCACTAGAACGTTATGGGCAATACAACCAAAAATTAACGAAGAAAAATATGGGAACAATTAAAAACGGCTTTTGGAAACTAAGTTTTATATTAAGTCCGAATGAATTTAGAGATTTTGTAAAATATTGTAAAGAATTAGAAATCGAATTTAACGATCAAAGAGGCGAAGATATACAAGTAGAATACACAAAATTTTACAACTCACTAACATCAGACAAAAACCCTAAAAGCTATTTGAAACAAGGTAATATTTCTTATATTACTATAAGCAGTTTTGTTTGTAGTTTGAATGTTAAAAACACAATAGGTTTTATAATAAATCCTGCAAATATGGTTCATTGGACACATTACAGAGAAGCTGTACGAATTCAGGGTTGGGCTGTACAAATTACATTACAAAAAGGTGTAAGTGTAGACAAAGAAGATGAAAAAGGAAAACATTTTATATACGAAGACATACAATTACATTCACCAAAATCATATCCCTTATATCTTCAAATAATTTCCTATATAAAAAGCATAACAAAACCTTTAAGATTTAAAGCCCATAATATTGATGACATAGAAGAAATAAAACCACCAGTAAGAATAAGCGAACAAGTTGCAATAGATTTAGCAAATAGTTGGATTTTCAAAAATTATGAATTTGAAATGATAAGCTATCAAAAAAATGAACGTAAAATTTTCTAAATAATACAAATGTACTGTTCATAACAAGGTTTTTGCACTAATCGGGCTGATTGCAAAATTCAACGGTAGTTTTTCAATTGAACTTTTGTAATAAATTCGGCTTTGTGCTTCTATTGCAGCCACAATGCAAATTCTTAAACGTTGTTCATAATTTTCAACAACAATCAAACATAACAGAAAAAATGAGATTACTATTTTTTGGACTTTTAATATTACTTACCACAAATTCCTTTGCACAAGGCAATGGACAGTTTGTAAAAGAACATCAATCCAATTGCAAAATATGGTTAGATGAACCAACACCCACAGACAGCCTGATTTGGAATGGCAGATGCAAAAATAATTTTGCATCTGGGGCTGGCTTTTTGCAATGGTTTCAAAATAATAAATTGGCAGCTACCTACAAAGGTGAAATGAAGCAAGGCAAGTTTGACGGGAAAGGAAAATTTGAAATTATTGGGTATGCCAGTTTTGAAGGCACTTTTATCAACGGATCTTTAAACGGAAAAGGTGCAGCTTATTTCAACAATGGAGGTAAAACCATTGGCAATTTTGTAAATGGCGATTTCTTAAATCTGGATGATAAATATTTGCCTTTACTGAAGAAACAAACTGTAGCCCTTAAAAATACGGCTGAGACTTATGGCAACATCGGCAAAGATGATAACCTTTTTTATTATGCACTCGTTCCTAAAAACCCAGTACGGGCAGTTTTAGTTCTATTTCCATCAACAGGCGAAACGGTAGAAAATGTAATAAGCTGCAATAAATTTTTGATGCAACAAGCATACGATAAAAATATTTTATCCATAGTTGTAAGCGCAAACTACAACAACACATTAGATACGGATACAACAGCAAAACGTTTTTTTGATACCGTTTTTGAAGATGTTGTCATAAAATATAGAGCGCCAAAAGATAAATTCATTTTAAATGGGCTTTCACTTGGAGGGATGAATGCACTGCAATACACAGAAATGTCCCGTAATATAAAATACACAACCTACTTAAAACCATTGGCAGTGATTGGCGTAGACCCACCGGTAGATCTAATAGATTTATACAACGGCGCAAAAAATGCAATCGTTAAGTATGAAAAAGAAGGGGATAAATTATCGGCAAGTAAAAAAATAGCATTGCAAGAAGACCATTTTCTGGTCAATGAATTTAAAAAACAATATGGCGGTTCGCCAGAAGAGTTTCCTGAAAAATATGTGGAAGGTTCGATGTTTACAAGAAGCAGAGACGATGGCGGTAACGCAAAATATTTGATGACTGTTCCTGTTAGATTATACTGCGACCCGGATATAGTTTGGCAACTCAAAAACAAAGGCAGGACCTATTATGATTTGAATGCGGCCAATCTTTCGGCGATGACAAATTTTTTAATGCAAAGTGGAAATAAAAAAGCAGAATTTATTCCCGCCATTGGCAAGGGTTTTCGGGTTGACGGCACCAGACATCCGCATTCCTGGTCAATTGTAGAACCTACGGATTGTATCAAATGGATCTTGGATATGGCGAAGTAAGCGTTAACAATGTCGATTTTATACTAGGCAGAAGTTTTTCCTTATACTACTTTTGAATGAATTTAAAGGTATGAACCCCATCGTTAAATATTTGGCCGTTGCAATACTCCTAGTGGCTGTAGTTGGCATTTCAATAAAAAGAACCATCAGTCAATCAACGGCACTACCAAAACGAGGTTGTTTTGTTCATCATATTCGAATAGATACTACCCAAAAAAGCATTCTATTTCCAAAGTTAGCGGGTCACTTGTTGAGCTATACCAGGGACGGAAAAGCATTACTGACAACCATAACTTATAACTTTACTCGACCCATCCCGATGAAGGAATGGCTGGCATTGAAACAAAAACCAAACAAATCAATCGCCATTCAATCTACCTTGATAGAAACGAGAGGAACGGTTAAAGCGAATGTTGATACTTTGTTTTTTAAAAGTAACAAAACAGGCTTTTTTGATAAAGTATTTTTGATGGAACGTGTTAAGGGAAGTATTATTAAACTTAAGGATTTAAAGACAAATGATGATTATGTTATTGGCACCTGTGACCCCAATCTGTAAAGGACATTAATTATGGGATATTTTTTAGAGGCCTTTATTTGCCTGCAAAGTAATACAACATCACTAAAGCAATATTTATGACAAAGCCATTTCAATTAATCTTGAACAGGGATTTTGCTTAACTCGTAATTATTATAAATCATGCTAATGTAATTGCTTAATCTAATTGAGCATCTTAATATTTTGGTTAACTAAATTTTGAGAACATCGAACCAACAATCCAAAGAAAAAAAATTTAAACTACTGATTTATAATTATTTATAGTTAAATTTCAAAATTCAGTGAGCTTTTGCACCGTGAGGGTACCCATATGGTGCTCGAACCAAAAATCGGTCTTTATCGTCTTTATTCAACGATTTGAAAATCCCCTAAAAACAAAAAAGCCCTTTAAGATATCTTAAAGGGCTCACGGGTGGCTGATGGGGCTCGAACCCACGACCCTCGGCACCACAAACCAATACTCTAACCAACTGAGCTACAACCACCGTGTTTTTTCAGAGCAACAAAAGTACGACGACGGTGCAGCAAGCGGAAACCCTGGCCCGGGTGGTTACGGCGTGATTTTACGTTCCGGAGTACATTACAAGGAGTTAAGCGGTGGCTTTAGGATGACCACCAATAACAGAATGGAACTGTTGGCTGTAATTGAAGGGTTAAAGTCTATCAAAAAACCTGGACAGCAAGTTACCGTCTACTCAGATTCTAAATACGTGGTAGATTCTGTAGAAAAAGGCTGGGTGTTTGGCTGGGTTAAAAAAGCTTTTAAAGATAAAAAGAACAAAGATCTTTGGATCCAATACCTTAATTTACATAAACTACACCAAGTTAAATTCATCTGGATAAAAGGCCATAATGAACATCCTGAAAATGAAAGGTGCGACAGGCTAGCCGTAGCAGCTTCTCAAAACAAAGCTGCCCTAGCTGTTGATGCTTTTTTTGAAGCAGAGCGCCAAAACGCTTAAAATTTGAAACGTTTATAATAAAAAAGCCCTAAACCATTAATGATTTAGGGCTTTTTGTTTATATATTAAACTTTTAGGCTTTAAACATTTTATTTAACGCCAGCTCAACTTTAGTTATATCTGCAATTATGGTCTTTTGGATATTTGCATCAAAAGATGCGACAAATCTTGGTTCAAGTAAAACTTTATCATCCTCGTTTGTAACATTTAGTCTAAAAATATGTTTGCCAAACTTAAATCCAGCTCCAAGTTTAGTAACATCAGCTTCAACAATTTGCATAAACTCATAGCTGTTGCTTACCTGGTCAAGAAAATCTTTAACCGCTTGAAAAACAAAGTCTGTTTCAATATCTAATCCGTTGATGATAATGATACTATCTTTTAAAGCATCCTTAACTACATCATTTCCCTTTACCGTTTCATGAAGGTTTTGTAAGGGTTCTAATAAGTCTTCACTAAAAATAATGCTCCTTTTATCAGTAATCAATATTGCGTTAGAATTACCATTTACACCTGGTCCGTGTTTTAGAAGCACTTCATCGTTTCCATCTTTCACAATATATTCTCCTGCTGATTTTTGCTCTACTTTAGAACCTGCTATTGCTTTTGCCAAGGTGTTAACAACATAGGCTAAAGCTGGGTATTCTTTTATTTCCATCCAATTTTTTTTCGCAAAGATACGGCAGCAAATCCATTTTTCTAGGCAAAAAAATGAACAAACCACATTTTAATAATCAATAGAAAAGAATTTAACCCGTTTCGCTTACTGCACCTTTTGTCAAAACTAATTTACTTTACCAATTGCCACGTTCTTAGAAGTAGAACGAAACATTACTTTTTTACTTTAAACATATTGCTTATTTTCAAGCCAAATTAACAACCCTCAAATGTTTGGCTACTGGAACGACTTCTATTTTATCCCTGTTATTCTACAAGTAATAACCATTATCCATGCCCTTAAAACAGGTAGAAGAGATTGGATCTACTTATTGATATTCTTGCCTCTAATCGGCGCAGTGATCTATTTTTTTATGGAATTGCTGCCTGAGCTAACCCAAGGAAGGTCTTTAAAAAAGTACCTTTTTCCAAAACAGCAAATCAATGAGTGGGAAAGAAAAGTCCAGATCTCTGAAAGTATCACCAATAAACTAGGACTTTCCAAAGCCTATGCCGAACAAAAACAATATGATAAGGCAATTACACTATCATTAAGCTGCCTTAAAGGCGTGTATAGTGATGACCCCGCCATTTTGCTTCAATTAGCTCGGCAGTACTTTCACAATCGCCAATACAAAGAAAGTTTAGCCTATTTCGACCGACTTAATGTAAGAAACGGTAATAATTTGGTAATGCCAGAGAATGAGCTTTTATATATAAGAGCACAAGAAAATATTGGCGAACTAGAACAGGCAGATAAGGGTTATAGACAAACGATTAGGACACAGCATTCCCTTGAAGCCATGTACTATTACGGTTTATTTTTAAAAAACCAGCAGCAAAAAGCTGAAGCTCGCGAACAGTTTCAACGTGTGAGGAGCGAGATTAAACTTTTGCCAAAATACCTGCGTAAACGTAATGGGGTCTGGGCAAGAAAATCTATTAGAGAATTGATTGCTTTAAAGTAAAAGATAGTCGAGGAAAGTCCGAAAGAGCATAGAGAATGGTTAGGATGTTCGAAAGTTAGAAAAGCCCAAAACCAAAAGACAAAGCAAAGGAACTATAAAATTCCTCCCCAACTTTGCGTTCTTTGCGGTTAACTAATCGAGTCGTCCCAATGAACTCATGAACCAATAAACTAGTCTATCCCCCCTACTACACCTAATTGTTTTTTAGGTGAGCCGATAAATATCGAAGTTCTCTGGTGTAATTCTTTAGGTTGCATATCTAATATCCTGTTTAAGCCATCAGAGGCAACTCCACCAGCCTGCTCAATAATAAATGCCATTGGGTTACATTCATATAATAGCCTTAATTTGCCATTGGGCGACGAAGCCGTAGTTGGATAAATATAAATTCCGCCTTTAATCAAGTTACGGTGAATATCACCTACCATAGAGCCGATGTATCTTGAGGTATATGGTCTACGAGTGGCTAAATCTTCTACTTGGGCGTACTTGATGTATTTTTTCACTCCCTCAGGGAAATGAACATAGTTACCTTCGTTAATAGAATAGATAATGCCATCTTCTGGCACTTTCATATTTGGATGCGACAAGCAAAATTCGCCTATAGAAGGATCTAAGGTAAAGCCGTTTACACCATTTCCAGTAGTGTAAACCAACATAGTTGATGAACCATA
>SEDG01000924.1 GCA_004295885.1 Pedobacter sp.
ATTTATCCAGAAATTCCAGATCTAAAAGCGCAAAAGAAATACTTTCACGCTGGTATCAAGATAGAAAATAATACTTTCGAAACTTTCGATCAGCCTATACTTTACGCAAAATCAGTAGATGGACTTCGTTTTAGTCACAATAAGATCTTTACCAATAAGGCCTATCCAGCTTTTCATCGGAACAAAAAACGAATATTAGTAGAAAGGGTAGTAGGCGTTGCTATAGATGATAACAAGATTGATGGCAAATTAGTAGACCTCAAACCTTAATTTTATTTAAATCCGTATAAATTATTTTTATAGAGATAAGACGCCAATTGATAATTTGCTATAGCCTCATCTATTAAAGAAGGGTTAGCTGCAATTGGTTTTGAATTGCCATTTAAAAAATCGGGCGTGAAGGTTTTCACCTTTTTATTTGGATCTAAAATAACAAGCTGATTGTTTTTGATATAACCTAAACTTTGATAGGTACTAATGAAAGCTCTTTCTTCGTTATCTTTCATTTTAAATACATCTTGACCGAAAAACTTACTTTGATAGCTAAAGTTTAGATAGCCTAATAAGGTAGGGCCAATATCTATTTGTGCGGTTAGCTTCTCGAACTTTGAAGGTTTGATATGGTTTGGTGCATAAAATATCATTGGGATATGATATTTGTCGACAGGTAATTCTACTTTTCCAGCACTTGATGCGCAATGATCTGCCACAATAATAAAAAGCGTATTAGCAAACCAAGGCTTCAGTTTTGCTTCCCTGATAAATTTACCAATGGCATAATCGGTGTATTTTACAGCACCTTCTCTACCTGTTTTGGATGGGATATCAATTCTTCCTTCTGGGTAAGTATAGGGTCTGTGATTAGATACTGTCATGATCTGCGCAAAGAAAGGCTTTTTTGCTTTGTAGTCTTTATCGAGTTCTCTTAATGATAGCGTAAATAAATCTTCATCGGCTACGCCCCAGATGTTAGAATAATGAATTTCCGAATCTTTTAAAGCATCTCTATCGGTCACCTCATATCCGTTTTG
>SEDG01000925.1 GCA_004295885.1 Pedobacter sp.
AGCAATGCAAAATACGGCATTGGTGGTTATAACGAACATAGAACAATTTATAGTAGGAGTGGACATTTTGATACCCTAGAGGAGCCTAGGCGATTACACTTAGGAACCGATATATGGGGTCCGGCCGAAACACCAATCTATAATTTTTACGATGCAACGGTTCATAGTTTCAAATTCAACGATAATTTTGGAGACTATGGCGCAACCATAATCCTTCAATATCAATTGGATAATTTGACCTTATTTGCTTTGTATGGACATCTAAGTCTATCGTCATTAAATGGGTTGGCAGAAGGACAATTCATCCCCGCAGGGAAACAATTTGCAAGTTTTGGCGTTAAGGAAGAGAACGGTTTTTGGCCACCACACTTACATTTTCAGTTGATATTTGACATGGAAGGAATGAAAGGTGATTATCCTGGTGTTTGTCAATTTTCTAGAAGGGCTGTTTACCTAGAAAATTGCCCAGACCCAGCCTTAATTTTAAAACATACTTTTACACCGGCTTTGCCTTAAAATACGTAAATTTAATTATGTACAGGATTTTAGCAGCATTCCTTATCTTAATTTCCTTTTCTGTTAAGGCCCAACGCCCAGAACTTAAAGGTGGATTGCCTGCACTCTTAAAAAATAATACCATTTATCCTGCTTATTCCCTTCATAACTGCATACAAGGAATCGTAAAAATTGGCTTTAAAGTTAACGCCAAAGGTGATGTTTATTTTGCCGAGATAACCAATGGTGTCGGTGCGGATTTAGATGATGAAGCCTTACGATTAATTAAAATGAGCAGCGGAAAATGGGAAGTTCCATCAACACATGATACCACAACCTTAATAATAGCGCCAGTAAACTTTACCTTAGATGGGTATGGTTGTGAGAGGAAATCAAAGGCAGATATCGCTTTGGCCATAAGAAACTATAAAAACCAAGAAGAGATAGAATATGCGGTAATGAACTTTTATCGCAATAAGGAAAAAGGTCTAACTAAACCTGAAGATGAGGCAAGTATTTTAAAACTTAAGGAAGA
>SEDG01000205.1 GCA_004295885.1 Pedobacter sp.
GGTCCTTTATCATTCACAACATAAACTTGCTTAATGGTATCTGTAACTATGTCTGTGGCAGCATTAAAAAGACTCCGCTCTCTGCGTGCTCCACATGCCGAAAACAGTAAGATAAATAGGACGACTAAAAAATAATTCAAAAAAGGGTTTTTGTGCATAATTTAAACATAACTAAACAGGTGTGCCAATCTGTATCAAAAATACAGTTTAAAAATGCTTAAAAAAAGTTAAACATTATAATCATTTATTTGTCGTTATAATACCAAGCATCTCCATTAACGTTCTATAAAGAAATTAAATACAAACAACCGCTCTCTTTAATTAGATAGGTTATGTTGCGTGTTAATTTAGTATCATCTTGTTTTATTTCAATCGAAAGAAGAATGAGCTATTTGAACAATATGAGAGTGTGTTCATGGGTGATAATCTTTATTTTAAGCTTACCAATAATTAGTTCTGCTCAGCAAAGTGGTTGTCAACAAGGAAATCAAGTTTTTCAAAATAATTTAGGAACATGGTTTACTCCTATTCAAAGTAATTGTCCTCAAGGTTCTACGACAAGTACACAATATGCTCAAGTAATTTCGAGTTCCAATACAACCTGTTTGATAGGCGTCTTCGGGGCGAGTGGGACAGGCAAATTGTTCACGTATAGAATTGCGCTTTGCCCTATCGACGATTACATTCCGTTTTTAATTCTTGCTGCAGGGGCCTTAGGATTTTTCTATTTACGAAAAAAGAATAAGCTATTTTTCGTCATCCGATGAATATAGGCTATATGCCTTTTTCATCGGACGACTATTTAGCAATAATTATGAGAAGATATCGACGTATGGCGATCGCAAGTAGTGGCATCACTTCATGCTCAGCTCGTCCCGATAGCTATCGGGACGAGCATCGTAATACAATAGACCGGCCTGTGAATATGATTGTGATACTAAAACCTTAAAAGCCTCACGTAATAAACTCAACATCCCCACAACAAATCCAACTCACCCAGATATTCCCCTCATTTAGTCGTCCGATGAGCCTTGCAGATTGCGTTATACTCATCGGATGACAGGAGTGGTGTTATTGTGATCCGATGAATATAGCCTGCCTAACATTTTCATCGGACTACTATTAGGCGATCAAGTGGATCACCTAAACCCTAACCCACTAAAACCCTAACCATAATCAAATCCCAGTGTGTATTTAATTGCCTGATCTTTCCCAGTATCAACCGTTCGGAAAGGGATAATATGCGCATTAGAGACACTGATGGCCCATGGCACTACCCTTGCCAATTGGGGGATGTAATTAATCCCTTTCAATGAAAAGAGCATTTTTAATAATACTATTCTCCTTCCTAAACATAATAATCGCTAAAGCGCAAACTCCAGGTTGTTTGTACGGAAACGTTCTATATACTACGGTAAATGTGCGATACGATGGTTCACCCTCGGGGGCTAAAGTTGTTCTCGGTGCAAACGAATGTTTTTCAACTTCTGATCCTGCACCAACTACTTGTGAAATATGCTTGGGCGGAGTTAATGGGCCTGGGAACTGCAGGGTAGGAGGTAGCGTTTTGGGTTCTAAAGCTATTTACGTGATTGTTGCATGTCCTTTAGATGGTTATATGCCACTTTTTATTTTTGGAGTTGGTATTTTTGGATTGGTTTCAGCTAGAAAAACTATTAAGCTACCACTTACCTAACCCGACCTTTACAGCATTGCTTTTTGAATCGACTTACATAACGAACTAATTGATAACAAAAAGAGCTTGGACTAACACCCAGGCCGCATCAACCTATAATTCTTTCAAGAATTCAGCTGCTCCATAACTTGACTTCTTCAAATAACCAATTTCGCACACAATAACACCACAGTTTAGCTGCTCGCCAACTTTTCAGCTAACCGCCTTACCAACTCAACGCTTCTCTTTAATAATAAACCATTTGTCATTTTTATTTCCAACTCCTAAAAGCGTTAAAAGTCTCCTGTAAATACCGTAGTTTAGAGCTTTTTAGAATAAATGGTATTAATCTTGCCAACAAGCTCGTATCACTCCCCAAATGAAAAAAGGATTATTGATTTTGTGCTGTTTGTTTTTGTCTGGTAGGCTTTTAGCACAAGGATCTAGAACCGGTTGTTTATTGGCTGATGATATGGTTTATACAGTTACAACCGCTGGTCTTTATAAGTTCAATAGTAATACAGGCGTTGTTCCACTTTCTTCTGGTTATTGTAATTGGACACCTACTGGTGGTATTACTTGTACTGTTTGTTTTGATGGAAATGGAGAGTACAATGGCGGTGGAAACTGTAGTGGTGGTTCAGGCAGCGTACAGACCGGTGTATATAATACTTTTACAATGGTCTTTGTCCAATAGACGATTATATTCCTGTTTTGCTATCAGCAATCTGTGTTGTGGGGTATTTTTATTGTCCAAAAAGAATTTAATCCTTTCAATTATCCAATAGTTTATATTTCTGCACAAACCAGTCTTAATTAAAACGAAACTTTTTTAGCTTTCTTTTGACTATTTATATATGTATATGTGGAAAATCGGGAATTCTGTGGAAATAATTACTCATATTTCTACATATGTTTTAGCTACGATCCATTCATATCGTTCGCATCTAAAAGAGTTATTGCATTAAAGGCAATTTTAAACAATCAGATTATCACGGTTTAAATTAGGAATGAAAATTGTACGTGTTTAAACAAGCAATTGATTTTAGACATAGTTGAATCAGTAGATAAGTCTTTGTATTTGAGAAATGTTCATTTTGTTCATTTTTTTTGTTGATATTTAGATGTTTATCCTGTAAGCAGAAAATCTACTACAATTGTTAAATAATATTAATGATAACAAGAGCCGTATTCCTATTTATTATATTTTTATTTATTTTTGACAAGGCTTTTTGTGATACTAAAACGGGTTGCTTAGTCCAGGGTGATACAAAGCTATATACTAACTCCATTGGACCAAGAGACCCATATTGGGCGGCAAATCCTAGTCCCACCACGCCAGCATATAATGGTACCCCAACAGATGTAGATAATAGAAGCTATTCTGACGTAATTTGCCTTTCATATTTTATAAAGTCAAAAGACACAAATTCTCCCTGTTTTCAGTATACAAATGGTTCTCCACCAACCTTCGTTTCCAGTGGCGGAAATGGCGTTATTGCAGTAATAGAGCAAAAATGTCCCCCTACACCAGTTCCTTTAGATGATTATATTCCATTTTTAATTCTAGCAGTAGGAGCATTTGGGTATCTATACATAGAAAATAAAAAAAAACCTCTATTATTTAAGTATTGAGTAAAAACGATAAAGCTTAAAATGACTTTTTATTTTTCAATTTGATGGTCAAATTTGAGATAGACAAATAATATAGAATTTCTATTCTCCTATTCCCTATCGGCTGGTGTCCCACCTGCCGAAACTTTGCACTTTTCATTTGATAATTATTTATCAATTCTTTAGCTAGTCTATCTATGAGATTACAAGAAGGTTTATATACATTTAATGATGATTTCAGCCGTCTATCAAATTACTATCACCATCCGATTTATTCGGATTAGATATTCAACTAACTGCATTAAATAGTTGAACAAAAAGAATAGCACTTCTTATTAGCCTTGATGGTAACTTCATACAAATCCCCAGTTGTATGAAGCTCTCCAAGATCATATTAATTGTTTGTTGCTGTTTTTTCTTACCCATGCGCACAAAGGCTGCAACTGGTTGCTTAATAGTTTCCGATAAAACAGTTTATCCAAATCAAGTGGATCCTAGTCTAATTGGTTTACTGGGTGCGCTCTTAGGTGGTGCACCAGCCTACTATAATACTAGTCCACAATATGAGTCTTGTGGTTGGACACCATCTTCTGGATCTTCATGTAAAGTATGTTTGGGCTCCTATACAATATTCCTAGGTTTACTCAGTGGTTGTTCGGGTTCCTTGGTAAATGGCGTTCAAGGCACTTTTTCAGTTGTTTTATGCCCTATAGACGATTACGTAAATATATTTGCGCTAATAGCAGCGGGTACTGGGGCTTATTATATTTATCGAAAGAAAATATACGTTGAGGCCTAGGGTTATTTTTCGTCTGTCGTCAAGCTTCATCAATAACCCCTAACTTCTAAACAGCTTCCTTCTGTGGTCTAACGTTTTTCGTCTGCTGCCTATTGTTTTATCAAAAAATACCTAACCAATCAACCTTACAACTCACCAACTCCACACCTCAACAATTCTAGACGTCCATCGTCTGTCGTTTGTCGTTTTTTTACCAACGAACAACTATCGCTAGCCTAACCTCTCAACCCCAACCTCTAAACGTTTATCGTCTTTCGTCTGTGTTTATGTAATAAAACTTAATGACTCCGCGACTCACCTTCACAACTCACCACCTCCACAACTCAACGCCTTCACAACTCAACGCCTTCACAACTCAACCAATCTCCCAATCCAACCCGTTATCTTCCTCATCTTTAAATTTTTCCTCAACAGCTGGCGCTATAAACGGAACAATAATACCATCTCTTAAATGAAAGGCATCGGTAATTTGGCAAGCATAAAAGTCGCGGTTGTTTATAAATTGAGCGTAGTCGTCCTTATAATATACACCCAACGCTATAATCAATGCCTTTTCGCCTTTGTTGTCAATTATAATTTGGTCTTTAAGCAATCTGCCTTCAAAAGGTTCATATAAGGAGATTTGAATTTCTTTTGTGGTAAAAGTTTCGTAGTTATCCCCATCTAAATCGAAACTAAAAGCCATTAATTTCAAGCATACGGTAAGTGCATTTGGTACCCTGGTCGAAAATAAGGATTCGATTTCTCCCTTTGGGATTTGAATGTTCACAGCACCATTTTCTTCAATGGAAACGATAGGGCTTGTATAATAGAAATTTGAGAGCGATCGATGTTTATTAAACTCAAAACCTTTTAATAGGGAAATATTCCCTTCCATCAATTTTTTTTGCCCTAATTTTTCGTTAGGAATGGCATTTAAAGCATGAGATAAACATGCATTCAATCGATAATAA
>SEDG01000926.1 GCA_004295885.1 Pedobacter sp.
TTGAATGTTTTTGTTCGCGATTTCTTTACCCATTGAGGCGTAAAAGCGATGTGTTTTACCGCCACCACGAGAAGGTGGGCCACCACGCCCATCAAAAAATGCCAGCTTAATATTATGTTTTTCTGCGGCTTCAGTTAAACCAACTTTAGCTTTAAAAATTGACCAGTTGGCCATTAAGTAACCACCATCTTTTGTGCTGTCAGAGAAACCAAGCATAATGTCTTGTTTTCCGCCTCTAAGTGCTAAATGTTTTTTATAAAACGGATGGGTATATAACGTTTCCATAATTTCGGCTGCGCCGGATAAATCATTTACAGTTTCAAAAAGAGGAACAAAGTCTATAGTTAACTCATCAGCTTCCCAACCGTTCCATAAAAACAGCTCGATTAATTGTAAAATATCGCTCGCCTGTTGGCAATTACTGATAATAAAACGATGACATGCCATTTCGCCATTGCTCTGCTGCATTTCCTTAATTTGAAAAATGGTTTGCAAAGTGTCGGCTATTAACGGGTCTTGCTCATCAGCATAAATAATTTTAGCGTTTCTAAACGATAGGGCTTTAATTTTTTCTTCCTCAGATAAGCTGTCGTAATCTTCGTTAAATAAAGCATTAATTGGTTTTTGTTGGCGACAATAAGCATGAACATCACGTAAAATTCTACTGTCTTGTCTAATGTCCAATGAAGCAAAGTGACTGCGATATAATTCTACCTTTCTAGTTAAATCGTTCACTAAATCAACAAACAAACCATCGTGGTCTGAAATTAAAGTAGCCGAGATTTTATTCAGGTTTTCTATAATTGTATCTGAAATATCTTGGGCTTCGATATTGGTATCAAAAGCATTTTTATAAAGTAAATCCTGTAAAACCGAGATACTGTCTTCCACCCCTCTAAAAGTAATACGGCGTTTCAAATTTCTAAAATCACGGTAATAACATCTAAATAAAATCTGACGAAGCATTTTAGAAACCTGCAATGTAGTTTCTGCATGCACATTCGGATTTCCGTCTCTATCGCCACC
>SEDG01000012.1 GCA_004295885.1 Pedobacter sp.
TTGTAAGCAGCCAGGTTTTGGCTTGTTGTTTTGCCGTCTTTGTAAATGGTATACTCCTGTTGCCAGAATGCATCAGGCAACTTATCGCCTAATTTTAAGGGTTGTATCTCTTGCGCCTTTGCGCAAATATTTAGGCATAACAATGCCATTACGCATATAATCGTTGTTTTTTTCATTAGAATAGATGGTAAATGTTTAAGAAAGAGCAATGAAAAAAAGCGGGAACCACCCAGTGCTTATGATACCGGGCTAACTGATTATTTACAAAAAACCTATTCGGTTCCCGCTTTATACTTTTATGCTACACTGGTTTGCCAATAATGAGTGCAAACAATTGTTTTGGGGTGATTGAGAGTAGGTAAGTTAGTAAAAAAAACACAAGCTCCAAATTCCTACTTAAAGTAAAAATGTTCAGTTCCTTTACATTTTGAGGCCTTTTTTCCATTGCTTTATTTTTTATAGAAAAAAAATTAGACAAAAAACAGCCCTTATCGTACCATGAGATACGATTACGGAAAACCGTATAGTTTTTTAAAAAAAAGATGTTTACCTTGGGATAGCAACAAACCATCGTATTACACCTTTAGTTAAATACTAAAGGGCTGGTACAAAAACTAAATACAAACCGATCTAAAGAATTGATGTGCGCTCTCACCCACAGCTCCTCTTTTTTATTGGCCTATTTTAATTTTTGAATTTCTAGCTTGTGCTACGATGGAGAACAGATGACGTTCTTTATAAGGAGTAAAAGGGAATAATTACGCAACAACCGTACTGGCTGCTGGCAATGGGGAACATTTGGTTTTTTCGTTTTCATTAGGTTAGGTATTTGGTTATGTAAAACGATGTGTACCCAAAAAAGCGAAAGAAGAAAACCGGATTGGAAAACCAATACGGCGAACTCCGCTGCTTTTGAAACTGGTACCGTCAAGAACCAACCCAGTAATCTGGGGTCCACAAAAGACTGAAACGGAGATCGCCGTATTGAATAATATATCAAAGATATAAATATTCAATAGCAAAGGCGAACTCACGATCGGCTCATGTGGAAATTGACGGTTTCGTTTCATGAGTGACATCGTAAAAAAGCGAAGTTGACACTCCACTCCTATTTGTCGCTATAAATAACTGGTAACAAATATAGTAAAAGAAATTAACGCTCCAAATAATCGGAGCATATTTTATGAAGTATTTTTCTACAACCATATCGCAACTGGATTATGAAATCATTCTTAATGTTAAAAGATTAAGGGAAGATAAAGATTTGTCCCAACGGGACTTAAGTGAAGCAATGAAACTAAGCAAGAGCTTTGTTGGTAAAGTTGAGGCTCTAGGGCAACCGGATAAATACAGCATTAGACATTTAAATTTAATTGCCAAAGCTTTAAAAATTAAATCTGTAATTGAATTAATTCCAAAAGGAGTTCAAGAATATGATATGGTTGAAATTGTTTACGAAAAGATTTCAAAATTAAACAAGGATGGTGGAGAGAGTAAACAGTTTGAAGAGAGGATAATTGAAATTAAACCAATACAAAATAAATAACCGATCTATAATTGATAATACAATGTTAAGAGAACTCAAAACTGAAGCCGAAATCCATTCATTCTTTGAAGAATTAAAAAAAATTGCAGTAAAGGCCTTTGCTGAAGGCAGAAAAGTTGAGCATCAACATTTCTCTTCTATACCACCAATTATAGATGGAGAACGAGAGATGCTAGGTGTAAATACACTCCAAATTAATATCTGGGATAAAATCTTAACGTTTGAACAATTAGGTATCGACTAAACAAAAAATAGTTGATTATCAAAAATAACTGCTATACAACTTAATGATTATGAGTACATCAGAAAAAATACATGTTTTGGCAATAGAATATTTTGAAAAATTTAATCAGCTCAAGGAACATAGACGTCACTTAGACTATGACATGGCTAAACACTTAAAAACGTTGGAAAGTAATAACCAAAGTGTTAATGGTAAACTAGCTGTTTTAGATTACAAAGATAAAATTAAAAATGAAGAAGACTTTTATCTTCAATTAGAAGAAGAATTAAAAAACATTGCAGAGGAGTTAAAACCTTTACTTGTTGCTATAAATGCTACTAGCGAGGAAAAGCTTGATACTAGAATTAAAGGTAGTACCTATATTGATAGCTTTTTAGATGAAAAGGGAGAAATAATTTGTAGGGGCCCGTTTACTCATATTAGCTGAGGATTGGTATTGGCTAGCAAATCGACAAATTAAAACATTAAAAAATTCTATAAAACAAAAATATACTTAATGGCAGGTGAAAAATTCAATCTAGATAGCGATGAAAATATCTTAAGTATCAAATCGCCTAAAAGATTTGTTGGTGGGCCATATTCCGTTGTTTATAAAAATACAGAGGAAAGATGGGCAATTGTTGCATTTGATTGGGATTCAAAACCTAGTTTGGGAATAAGGTGGTTTTGGGGTAATAGTGGGAATCCGTTTTCCAGGCGACCAACTTGGTTAGTCATTCCACCGAACTTGATTAATTCTACCTTGAACGGTCTACCCTTAGATTATAAGTTTAGGGATAGATTAGACCAATATCTTTCTGAAAAGATACATGGTAATGATTTATAGGAAATATACCTTATGAACAACTTTACTATTTCAGAATTTCCTTCAGAAGTTATAAAAGAGCTTAACTTTTATGTCTATCGTTTAATTGACCCCAGAAATGGTGAGACCTTTTATGTAGGAAAGGGAAATGGAAACAGAATTTTCCAGCATTTAAAATGTTCAGAGAATATACTGGATGATGACGAAACGGATTTAGAGTTAAGATTTAAGAGGATTCGAGACATACAAAAATGCGGCTTAAACGTTATTCACATCATACATCGTCACGGATTGGATAGCAGTACCGCTTTTCACATAGAAGCTGCACTACTAGACGCATATCCTGGCACAACAAACGTTGTTGGTGGGCACTATAGCAATGATACTGGACCAATGAATGCTTATGAAATACTGATGCGTTACAAAGCAGAACCAGCAGAAATAAAGCATAACGTGGTACTGATTAATATCAATAGAACTATAAGCGAAAGAGATATATATAGTTGTGTGAGGTTCGCTTGGAAGCTTGATGTTGATCGTGCAAGAAAGGCTGAATATGTTCTCGCTATTGAAAAAGGAATTATTGTTGGGGTATTTAAACCTTTAAAATGGGAACTAGCAAGGAAACAATATTTTCCCGAATTTGAAGGCCATACCAATAAACGTTACGGGTTTATTGGAGAAGAAGCAAACGAAGATATCCAGTCGCTGTACATCAGGAAACGTATACCTGAGAAATTTAGAAAAAAAGGCGCAGCAAATCCCATTAAGTATAGTTATGGTAGATAACAAAATGAAAGGTAAATCAGAATTCTCTAAGAAGGTTGCTGACAAAATTTGTGTTTTAATTGAAAAGAAATTAATGAGTGATAAAAATGGACAGAAGGCAATAAGAAACAAGATACGTTCTTTAGGTTTTTATAGTACAGATTTTGGAATGGGCCCAGGTTACGGCTACACCGTTGAAGATTTTTTGAGAGTGATAAAAATTAAATATTAACTGATTTTAATGAAAAATAAAGAACAAAATAGCTCTGATGCATTATCGAAAAAACAAGTAATTGCTATCGTAATAACAGCCATTGTAATATTAATTCTCTGGCTTTTGAACTTAATAGTTTTGATAAAGCATCATAGCAATGCGGCGAACTCCCCAATTGGAGATAGGGGTACATTTGGAGATATGTTTGGAGCTGTAAATTCGCTTTTCTCCGGGCTCGCTTTTGGAGGCATTATCTGGACAATACTTCTTCAAAGAAACGAGCTTAAACTGCAAAGAGAAGAATCAAAACAATCAAGAGATGAGGCGATCGAACAAAATAAAACATTGCGATTGCAAAGATTTGAAAATACATTTTTCAATATGCTGACCTTACAAAATGAAATA
Organism: Pedobacter sp.; assembly: GCA_004295885.1. GTDB lineage: Bacteria > Bacteroidota > Bacteroidia > Sphingobacteriales > Sphingobacteriaceae > Pedobacter. Next base: position 3,983 of record SEDG01000012.1, read on the forward strand.
GTGAAAAGCCTACAGACACCTAGATTTACAGGCAGGTTGGTTATATCTCAAGCTCAAAAAGATTTATTTGCTTTTTTAAGCATTGAAAATTATAATAAATTGAATGGTTTAACTAATCTGGCACCTCGAACAAACTCGCTGAGCGATACGCCACAAAATCATTCCTCTGCTAGAGCTATGTTAGATAATTTTTATCATAAGAAATTTTACGATTACTACGGCAATTCCTTTAATCATTATTTTAGGCACCTCTATCATATTTTTAAGTTCATCTATTTCTCAAAGTTAGAAAGAAACGAAAAAAAATTCTATGCTGGCTTAATAAGGGCGCAATTATCACAAGAAGAGTTATACTTAATATCATTTAACATTTTGATGGAAGATTATGGCAAACCAAATTTTCTTTTCCTAACAAAAGAATATGATATTTTACAAAATTTCGACTGGACTGATGTGAACCCAATAGCCTTCAAAGAACTGATAGAGTATGAATTAATAAATGTTTCTAATCCATTCACATAGATAATTGACCTAATGAAGCAATTATATGAAAACAGAAATATGACCATTTTCAGAGCAGATATTGAAAATATACATCCTTTATCTCAAAGAGATATAGAAATTCAACAAATATTATAACATGAAACAAAGCGCTTTTGATATTGGAGAGGAACTCTCACTAAGGAAGCTGGTGTTTAGACCCCATATAGGTTTATGGAATAAATTTCCTTTTACTGGAAAAGTTGACTTGTCAGCTAAACACTGGAAACATATTAAATATCTTAATGCAACGCATAGTGGACTAAGTGCTAGTATAAGTCTAATTCCTAATAATTCGGGCGGACTTTATTTGTTTTCTATTAAATGCGAAATTATCCCTGGCCTTACAGAATTTCCAGTATACATTGGTAGAGCTCAATATTCTGGAAGCCAAAATTTAAGAAAAAGATGTAGAGAATATTTCAATAAATATGCAGCTAACAACGAGCGTCCTAAAATCACAAGAATGTTTAAATATTGGAAGGAAAATCTATATCTATACTTTATCCCGCTGCCTACCAATCATGATATAATTAATTATGAAAAGGATTTAATAAACTCGTTACTATTACCTTTTAACGACGAAATTCCAGAACAAGAAATAAGACAGGCAGTAAAAGCATTCTCATAATGAAAATACCAGCCTTAAAATCAGAACTTGGACGTAGAACTTTCTACACTACCACATTAACATTTCAACAAGTTAGTGATTTCGTATCGCCTATTAATGATGAATTACATAAGTCGGAAAGTCTAAAAGACTTAATACAAAGGAGTATCACAAATAACTACATTAGTATTAAGGACTATGTGTTAAACCAGAAAGAACGGTTTTTTAACTCTCTAATATTGGCTGTTTATGATGATTATCCTATATGGACAGAAGTAGAATTAAAATATGACGATCAAAGCACCTATCAAGTAGGATTGTTAGATTTTCCGACAAAACATAAAATATTTCCAGTTGACGGCCAACATCGTGTTGAAGGTATAAGAGCAGCACTAAAGGAAAACCCTGCCTTAAAAGATGAAAAAATAGCCGTCATTTTCATAGGTCATAAGAATGATGAAAAAGGCAAGCAGTCAACAAGGAGACTATTCACTACCTTAAATCGTTATGCCAAGCCTGTTTCATTTGACGACACAATTGCCTTAGATGAAGATGATACAGTAGCCATCGTTACAAGAGAATTATTAGAAGAACACAAACTATTTACAGGAAAACGCATTATCTACGCCAAACAAAAGGCAATACCTTCAGGGAATTTCAATGCACTCACCTCAATTATCACTCTCTATCAATGTAATTTAGAGCTTTTTAAACTCTGGCATTTAGAAACAAAAAATAAGAAGGCCACCGCTTCTGTTTTAGCAGAATACTTAAAATTTAGAAAATCTACAGAAGAAATTAAACAAGTAAAAGAATATATTTTTAGCTTTTGGAACACCTTTGCTAAAGAGTTTGAAGTCATTAAAAAATATTTAAAGAACAACGAACCTTATGCTAAAGAATTAAGAAACAATCAAAATGGCGGGAATTTATTGTTCCGACCAGTTGGCCTGTTACCCCTTATCAAAGCGACATGTGAAATTAAAGGAGAAAGAAAAAAACCATTTAGTAGCATCTTATCTTCTTTTGATAAAATGGATTTAAATCTTTCATCTATACCATGGGAAAAGGTGGTGTGGGAGCCTACAACTAAAAGGATGATTATGAACTCAGCTACTTTAACACAAATGTTATTGGTCTACAAATTTGATAAAAAACAGTATAGCAAGACAAGATTAGAGAAGTTAAAGAAAGAGTATGCAGTAAAAATAGATTTTAATGGAAAACCTTCTGAAGTTCTTAAAGGTATTAGTTAGCCTATAAGAATCATCTAAGTATTATAAAAGTGTTGTAAATAAGGTAAAATATGATTATTTCAAATGAAGAGCTATTTAAAAAATTATACGTCTGTGCAACAGAGGAAGAGTTAGAAAAATTAATTACTGTTTTGCCAGAAATATTTAAGGATGCTAACTGGCTTCCCATAGACAATAATTACAGCAATTATGGTATCATTGAGAATCAACAATCTAATCCTATAGCAGCACTTGTAGAAAAACTGACTAATTCTATAGATGCCATTCTTACTAAAAAATGTTTGGAGGCTGGAGTTGATCCTGGTTCACAAGCAGCGCCTAGGTCAATGCAAGAAGCAGTGCAGCTTTTTTATCCAGACCATAAAAATTGGGACATTACAACTCCTAGAAAAAAACAAGCAGAAAACATACAAGTAATAGCAGATGGGCCAACAAGAAATACATCGGTAATTATTTATGATGATGGAGAAGGGCAACATCCAAAAGACTTTCTGAGCACATTTCTTTCACTAGTTAAAGGCAATAAAAATAAGGTAATGTTTGTGCAAGGCAAATACAACATGGGAGGTTCGGGTTCAATAGTATTTTGTGGCAAACTAAGATATCAATTGATTGCCTCTAAAAAATTTGATAACTCTGGTGATTTTGGCTTTACATTAATTAGAGAACACCCATTTAGTGAACAGGATGCGGAACTAAATAAAAATACCTGGTACGAATACTTAACTGCCGATGATGGGCAAATTCGTTCATTTGATTTGAAAGGAGAACTCGATTTAAATCTTTTAAACAGACAGTTTAGAACCGGGACGATTATCAAAATGTATTCTTACCAGTTTCCTATTGGCTACTCGGGTTTTGCGCAAGATTTAAACCAGAGTTTTAATGAATTTCTATTTGAACCTCTTCTACCTATTTATACAATAGATAATCCTACACGATACCCAAATAACGTGGTGCTTCAATTGGAACTTTTTGGATTAAAAAGGAGGCTTGAATCGGATCAAAACTATATTGAAGAATCTTTTTCGGAAACCTACACAGACGAGCTGTTTGGAGAAATTAAGGTTAGTTGCTATGTTTTCAAGCCTAAGGTAGGTAACAACGATTTAAAAAAAACCAAGGAGAATATTAAGAGGGCTTTCTTTAAAAACAACATGAGTGTGATGTTTTCACTAAATGGGCAAACACATGGGCATTACACAACTGAATTTATAACGCAGACTCTAAAATTCAACCTTTTAAAAGACTATTTGTTAATTCATGTAGATTGTACCAAAATGAAACAGAACTTTAGAAAAGAGCTGTTTATGGCAAGTCGTGATCGTTTAAAGGCTGGTACAAACGCTAAAGATTTGCGTGATTACCTGGGTAAAAAATTACGAAATAGCAGGTTAGACGAAATTAATAAGAGGCGAAAGGACCTAATAGGATTGAACGTTGAAAACACTAGTGACTTATTAAAATCATTTGCCAAGAATTTGAATAAGGATTCTGATTTATTCAAATTTCTTCAAAACACACTAAAATTAGAAGATAAGAATAATAAACCTGATCCAAAACAACACCAAAAAAAAGAGAGCCACCCTAATAAAGAAAAGGTTCCTTTTCATCCTAAACGCTTCCCTAGCTTTTTTAAATTACAGAGCGGTAAAACGCCTGCGATCTCACTGCCAAAGGATGGCGAAAAAAGCATCAAGTTTGAAACTGATGTAGAGAACGAATATTTTGATCGTACTGATGAACCTGGAGAATTAGAAATCTCCTTGCTAAGCATAAAAAGAAATGACAAACAAGGAGGTGATGAGAAAGGAAGTTCGTTAGAAATTAGTACGGTCTTAAATGTCACGAAAAGTAGTCCGATAGAAGGAGCTATTAAAATAGTCATTAGCCCAACTCAAGAGCTTCAATTAAATGATGAGTTGGAAATAAAAATTTCCCTATCTAGCCCTGGCGAAACATTTGAAGAGATGCTTTGGATAAAAATAAAGGAAAAAGAAGCGCCTAAAATCAAGGTACCTAATGAAGAAGAACCAGAATTTGAGGGTATTGGTCTACCAGAACTCGTAAAGATAAAAAAAGAACAGTGGGAAGGCTTGCAAAGCCAAGGAATAGATATGGGGCATAAGACGGTAATATATCCTATTGGCGAAGGGGATATGCTGGAAAAAATCTACATCAATATGGATAGTACAATTTTCCTAAATAACAGATCCAGATTAAAAACAGAAGACCAGATTAATGCAGCTGAAAAAAGATATTTGAGCTCTGTCTATTTCCATAGTCTTTTTATCTACATGATTACCAAAAAACGTAACTATAAACTGCAATTACCAAAAGATGGGGAATTTGAAGATGTTACTATTGACGAATATATAAGGGATGTTTTTGACAATTACTATTCTGATTTCTTATTGAATTTTGGAATGGACGAATTGATGCAATCGTTAGATGATTAGGCTGAAGTATTATGAAGACTGAAAGATCGAATGTAAAGTTCCCTTTGTGGCGCAAAAAAGTGGACACCTCCTTATTCACTAAACTCGATACTCCTATCCCTGCCTGGGTCGCCAAGTTGTGGGAAATTGAAAGTGTATTTGGTGAAAACTCGTCTAAAAGAGATGCGTCATCGAATGTGGAACTTAATTTTAATGGGAGAGTATTTAAAGGTCACGTATTGTGTACCAAGAAGTACGGCAACGATACTGATTTTAAGCTTTTCTTTTCTAAAGATTTTGCTGCCGAACTCAGGGATATTTTTATAATGAGCTATATGCGTACGCTTGAAAAGAAGCTTCGCAGTAATACTGACAAATATAGCACTGATGTCGAACAAGATATCCCTTTTTGGGAATTTTTAGATTTAGAATTTGAAAAAGAGAAACGTACCTTTCATTGCTATGCTCATTATACACAAAAACCAATATTCCCTGAACTCTTCAAGCAATTCACCAATTCTCATCTAATCAGGGATATGGAGAACCGCCTATTAGGCAAGGGAGATTTTAAGTTTATCAAACAGGACTGGCGGCCGAAATCTGATTTACCAATTTTATTAGATAACAATAATATCATTTACTACCTTATAGACACAGTTAATAAACTTATCTATATAGGCGAAGCAGAAAGCATAAATAGAATCAAACAATCTCGTTCCGAAATACCAGCTTGGGATTATTTCAGGATTGATAATTTACCTTTATGGATTTCTAGAGCCCAGAGACTGGAATTGGAGCGGTTGATAATTAGATCTTTCGCCTCCGTACTTAGTAATTATAAAAGTATTAAGCATATAGAGATATCCGATTACAAATTGGCAAATAGGAAAATTGATACTTAGCGCTGTAAAAGGAGCTAATTAAGCAATTCGACGAATTTTTTCAAAGTATGCTGAAGATATATTCTGCTCAAAAAATTCTCGATACTTTTTAAAAATCAAATAAAGTGAGCTATAATATTTCTTATTATCTTTTAAATAGTTGTAAATTACAATAAGTTCATTAAGGTCTAATTGTTTCAACGCTATTTTTGTCTTATCAAAGAGATTTCTGAATTGTCTATCCCTTATAAGCATTTTAGGTACTGAAAAACCATAGATATCTTTTTCTAGATTTTTTATAACAGATGCTAGTTCATAAAAAAGACTTGAAAGGTACTTTTTTAGATCAGTGGCACTAAAATCTCCTTTTTTGTAAAAAAAAAGTAAAAGATCTACAAGGTCTTCAATGGTACCTATCTCTTTATCGTTAAAATATGGTTCAAAGAATGACTTCGCAGGAGAGTCCTCAGTATAGAAGACTACCTTAGTTTCCTCAAAAAACCTAAAATAGTATGATAAGACTACCGAATGAAATTCTCCGTTACTCTTCGAATATCCTGTGTCTGCCTTGACATCCTCCGAACAATCTAAGTCTGGGTAGTAAATTCTAGGTCGAAAATAATTCATTTTCAGCCTAATTCTATGATCCTCTTCTACAGGGTACTTTTTATATCTTTCAAATTTATCAAAAGCATGTTCCCGCACTTCATCAGCAACACATTGGGTTAAGGTAAATTTTAAAGGTTCAAGTTTTTTATTTAAAAAATCATCAACATCAATATGTAAAATATTAATGATTGTACATGCGTCTAGAACAAACATTAATTAACCTTTCCAATCTCCAATAACTTCTTCTTTATTAGCTTCATAATATTCTAAAGATACTGGGGTTATCCCGTCTATTTCTGCCAAATCCAAAAGTAAGCCTAAAGTTTCATTTACCTTTCTTAATGAAGCGTTATCCAAATCAACTATTAACTGAGACAGAACGTTTTCATCAAAAGGAAAGTATGGTTCATCAATGTGTTCCTGATCATTTTGTTTATAGTAACCAAGCAGTTCTTTAATATAAAGCAGAATATTAACCTCGTCAGGTAATTCAAAATTAATCCGCTGTTTGATCCTCGATTTTATCGCTTCGCTTATATATTCTCCCAAATCCTCAATATTAAATAATGCCGACTGGGTCAGGTTCAAGAACATTAAGAGATTGTTTGGTGTATTATCGAGTATTTCGCGTAAAAAAGAGTTAGTCTTATCACCATTCACCTTCGTCATAATAGCTATATCTTCAAATTCGTCTATCCAAAGTATTATCGAAGAGTATATTCTCTTTTCAAAGGTTAAGCACGAAAAAATACCAGAAACTACCTTAGAAAAATCGGTATCGCTACTAAGCGTTCTTAGAATACCAGCGTCTGCAAGGGTACGGCTATCACTTGAGTTGGTGCTTTGATAAAGATATCTTTTCATTAGATTGACCTCTATATTGGTTCCGAAGACTGCTTTTAAAACCGCTTTGATGTGTACGTTATCAGCGATAGAATCTATATACAAGTTTAGCTCATGTAAAACATTCGCGAAATCCTCACGGATTTTAGGCAAATCTATTTTATCAATTATCGACGTGTAGAAGTCATCTATTGGAGATTTCCCTTTTGGTAAAGAAATAAAAATATAATACGGTAGCATAGAATCATTTGCTAAGCTTGCCAACACAGCGTTCTTACCAAAATATCTTCCTGCATGTGTTTTTCCACTTCCGTATTCTCCCCAATTAAGAATTAATGTAGAATTGGGAATCTTTATAGACCGTTTAATTCTTGTCTCAAACTTCGCTTTTGTGTCGGGAAACCCAGCCCAAAATATTTCGTCAGCACTATTGGCTGGTGTCATGCGAAATGGATTAGTTGTTAAGTTAAATAATATATCGTAAGCCATTTAAATTAGTTTTTTAGCAAAATCTTTTGTATGTACCCATCTGCATAACGAGATTGATATTTATATATAAATTGATCTTTAAGATCGTTTTCGATAAATCGAACAAACGCCGATTCACTTACAGCATATTTCTTCTCTGCTAATATCATATACTTTGCATAAGCAATCGCCTGAGATGCGGTAACTCTGTTAGGCGCTAAAGTTTGAAAGAGGGAAAAGCTTTTTTTCAAATATTCGGTTACATCTTGCAGAACTACGTCTTTTGGTGGATAAACGCCATATGAGTCAGTATACGTCATTGCGAAAGTAGCAGTGTAATAGCGTTCAATAAATATGTCGGAATTTGCCACATATTGTGACCGAACATCAATCCAGCAATTCAACTCTGTATTTAATCGGTCACCTGCATCTAAAATTCTCACGTTTTTATTTTCATCTAGTGAAATTAATTCTAAATCGGCCAACCAATTCAGTCGTGGTAAAACGATATGTTCAAGATAAACTATCGCTTCTTTCCAGGCTATTACCCGTTTCTCAACAATACGATAATCGCTAGTATCAGCACCATAATCATAGGTCCCGACCTTTATAATCTGCCTGATTCTGTTTAGGAGAAGCAGTTGATAGGCTTTGATGAGGTCTCGAACAGATACTTCTCTCCGAATGCTCAGAAATTCAAGAATAATTGATGTGTAAAGGAAATCTTTTTTTAAGATAAGTTCCAGGAAGAACATTTTATCGGCCAACCCTAATTTAAAAACTGCAACCTCACTTTTTACAGTTTCTTCTCTGATAACCATATAGGTTTTGAGCCATTTGGTAGGAACGACAACCCGATTGATAGTGGTGATCAAGTCGAGCTCCTTCAAAAGCATTAGGTATGGTTCTGCCGAATTGCCGTTTAAGCTCAAAATTACACCCTTGTTATTTTTCATTAAATTGAGTTCCTGTGTAAATGGCAGTGCGAAATCTTCAAATCGTTTTGCTAAAAATGTTTCCGGAACCCTTTTCCTTTTCAGCATAAAGTCGGCGAAGATCTTCAAATAACCTAATCGCCTTACTTTTGTATTTGTATTGAGGAACTGAGGAGCAAAAGACTTCCTTACATTGGAATGGTCTGCTGCCATTGACATATATATTCCCGACATCGGTTGAACCTGCAACGCCTCAAATAGCGTAATCAATTTTGCGATTACATTTGTGTTAACTTGTGCGAAGTCCAAATAGATATCGCCGGAATAAACGTAATTTGTCCCACAATACCCGTCACTCATGTCGGTCACTTCGTACTCGTAATTTTTTAGAATGCCGGGCAGGACATTGTTTAATTGTCTTATGAAATTGATGGTAGTATTTGCGACTGATTTTGCCCCTTCTTCGTAGTATCCGAAATCTGGCCTGTAGTTCAGAAATTCATTGATAGCTATTTTGATATATTCAATCGGATAATTTTCGACAGTATCGAACAGTTCGTAAAAATTATCATCTTCAACCCGTAACGCATCAATGCTATTCTCTACGGCGAACCTTATAGTAATTTTGTCGTCATCGAAAAAAAAGCTAAGCTCATTACCATAAACGAACTCTGTCCGCCTGCTTCCAGTAGTTTGGTATAGTAATATCAGCCAATCTTTCATTATATGAAACAGCTAGCACAAGCCAAATCAACTTCTGCATCATCAGCAAGAATATCACGAAGCTTATTACTTTTTTTACTTTTTTCTATTCTTGTTTTTCTCTTAATATAATCCAATTTAATAGCCTTCACTCTTTCAGGCTGTATAAGCTGAGCTAAAGATTCTTCCATATTCCACATAAAGTCATCACGTTCGTATTCCATGGCTTTTGCAAACATATCTGGATGTTGCTCATATAACCAAATCCACTCTATCTTTTGCTGGAAGAAACAGAAATAACACCCTGAACGACTTCTATTGTATGTGGCTTTTTGCCCGTCTACCTCAAATTCAATATCCTTATAATATGCAGGTATGCCGACACCGGATTTTTCTAAAAGATCAAAGATGTCGTCAAGTAATAACACTTCCTCATTATTTATCAAAGGAAAATGATTTTCTTTTGCCAAAGGGTAACGAGAGGTTTTCAACATTTCATGAACTAGGGCATTATAACCGCTGGTACTAAGATTTAGTAACTGCAGTAACTTTTGCTCCATCGTAAATAATTCATCAAATGTTTTAAAACTTAGCAATTCTTTAAAACGTTCAAGCTTCTCAACAGGAATTAGTTGATCTGCGAGCTGTAATGTTAGCCCAATCTTATTATTGTCTAATACAAATTTATTTATCTCTTGACTCCAGATATTTTGACGAAATGGAAAAATAGATTGAATAGTGCCTTTGCTAGAAATGTAGCCATCCCTACTTTCGTCTCCTCGGATGCCAACATAAGACACTACAGGATCATTCCCAACAAATTCTTCAAATACATCAAGCTTCAAGCTTTTAGTACACCAACGATGTTGTGGATTGGGTAAAAAGCCACTCAAACTTTTAAGTTTATGGTCAAAAGGATTCTCAGGGCTGTCGTCATAAGCTCTTAAACGAAGTATTTTTTTACCTAAATACACTTCTAAGTTATTAATAAGCTGATAAGTCTCTTTTAGCTCCTTACCTGTGTCAGCAGTATAATACTCTATATCTAACTCAGGATAATTATCTTTCATATATATGGCCAAAGCAGCACTATCCTTACCACCAGAAATACCCATTACGTGCCTAACCTTTTTAACCATTGTTATTCTTTGATGAGATCGTTTAACATTCTTGTTAAAATAAAGATATTCAAATTTTTGTCATCTGTCAATTCTTTATTCATCCTATCTTCCACTTTCCTAATTTCCTTTTCTTTTGATTTAGGTACAGTCATCACCTGTTTAATCACCCCGCTGTCTAATGTAGTAATCTCTACACGTACCGACTGCTGTAGCTGATCCTCTGTCACTTGCTTTTGTAGGTCGGCATAATTATCTAGCTCATGTACCCATGTTCTGAATTTGAAAAACAATGTCAGCTCATCAGCATCACTGATTTCTTCCAATTGTTTATTTACTATTGCATGTGCTAACGAACTTAACCAAGTGTCCCTATCATCAATATTAGATTGTAAACGTTGTAAAAACACTTTTAGGTGTGATGGTACGATATAAGATTTAATTGTTTTAAACCTCTTTTGAAGTAGTGCTTTCCAATCTTTAAAACTGATATCTGTTTCGCCAATAATTTCTTCCAATATAAAAAGCTCGTATCGGGCTAATAAATTTTGATAACTGGTCCGGATCTCCGTGATAGTAGCTCGTAGCTTATTAAAATATTGCTCTAACTTTTGTTGATCTTTGTCTAGTTCAACTAAGGTATAACCCAAAGCCTGTGGAAAATCTTCAAAAAAGGTCTTTTCAGGATCTTCCGACTCACTAATTGCGTATCTTAAAGCAATTGCCTCTTTTGTTATTTTTTTTGTTTGCTGCCCATATGGGCTCAAATCCTCATAAAATGCCAAAAATGGCCTAATGATTTCAATAAATCCCTTATTAGAAGGCTTAAGCTCTTCTTTTTGATTTAATAAACCTCTATACTTGTTAAATACCGATAAATGTATACCTGTTGCAGAGAAAGATTTTAAGGCATAATCTGAAGGCTTTTTAATAATTAAATCTAATAAGTCGCCGCTTAGTTTTGGGATAAAACTATTTTTATTGAATAATGCAAAATCTGACTGACGGACTAACAGACATATAGGTAATAGAAAATCAACCAAACCTGCTTTTAACTTAAACGGTTTTGCCAATAAGGTGTCCACAAACTCTTGCAAGGATAATTTAACATATCTAGCGTTATCTAAAAACAACTCGAAATTTCGCCAAACTTCGTCAAAACTACCTTGCTTGGGGTCATTTAGCTGCCAAATACCACCTACTTCAGTATGAAAACCGTTAGCCTTTAACAAAGATTGGTAAATGGTTTTTTCTGGAGGAAATTGCTGTGAGGAAAATCCTAAATCAGCTACCACCACATTATCAACTAATCTGTTTAATAGATTCTTACGGGCGCTGATAATTGCAGTGCTTAATCTTGTTTTATTCACCATTTCGTTTAAGAAATGAGGTGTACTAGGATATACTGCTACTGCAATGTGGCTTAAATAACTGTTTAGGGTTCTTCTATTAATGATAGATCCAACTTTATCACCTCCAAAGAAAAACGATACGTATGCTGGATCGGCTGTATAAAAGCGATCTAACACGAGGTAGCGCAATATATTCTGATGGTGGTTTAAAATCTGGTCGAACTCGTGACGAGCCACTTTATCATCATTATATTTTAACTTTGCCTGTTTAACCTTTTCTATAAGCGTTATTTCTTCTTGTATGCGTTTTATATTCTTAAAAAACACATATAATGTGGCTTCAGTATTCTTTTTAGAATACTGTTTTATTTCTTCTTCTGTTAATACTGTAGAGAATATAAGGTTGATAAAGCCATCCCTTTCACCTTTGGCTAATTCATTGATTGGCTCATCGCTGATTTTGATTTCAAAGTACCTAGGCGTACCTACATTAATCTGATAGCTTTTAGCAGTTAAGATTGGAAATTTAAAATATTCATTTAGTAAGCGACTTACATTTATAACATTTCCTATGATATTGCCGGCTTCATCTATCGCATACTCGATATCAACATCAGTTCCTTCAAATAAAATATACTTTTGATTATGCTCTCTGAACCTAATTACTTTTTTATCTTCAAGCCTTGCTAACACCTTTTGAATATGTTTCTGACTTAATACCAAGTTACAATATTCAACCAAAAATGCTTTATCAATTTGTATGGATGCCTTGCCAAATATATTCAGGAGTCCAATTATTTTAATCAATTGCCTAGCCTCCATCAGTTCGGCTCCATCAAACAAGCCTTCTACCACTTCAAGGTTTTCACGTATTAATCGCCAAGCTCTGAAGTCTGGGTTTTCTTTAACAATAAGCTGATTATAATAGTGATAAAGCAAATAATCACATACATTGACTAAATTATAAAGTTTAGCATCTGGAGCCTTTACAAATTGATCCAGGCCTCGATAATCCTTACCTTCAATAAAAGAAAAAAGCGACCGTTCGTTTTGGCCATAACGTTGTAGCGCTAAAGTAAGTACACTCCCAGCCAATATTTCAATGGGAGCTAGTTTTTTAGCTATTACTAAGCTAAAATAATCTTTTAAGGGAAAAGCCTTTGCTTCTGTAATAAGGTTCAGCAGATTGCTTAACAGTTGATCATCTACATCAAAGGGTATTTCTTCTAATCTATCCGCAGCTAATAATAACAGTTGCTCTGAAGGTTCGTTGAATGTTATTTCTTTGAAACGTCCCTTTACTTTCTGCCACTCGTTACGTTGGCGGTCACTTAATTGGTAAGCATACGCAGCAAAATCTTGATGTAAGGTGGTTATCAAAATTATGTTGCGTTGCTGATCATTTGCTAGCTCAGCCAATTGCTGGAGAAAATAAAACTCCTTATCTGGGTTGGTTTTAGCAGCGAACTCTAAATATTTTCCAAACTCATCTATTCGGATAATTAAGGAAACTTCTTCTTTTTTAAGCCGGTTCGCATATTCACCTAAAGAGGTAACTACTTTACTAATATCACATTTGAGCGCATTAGAAAAGGCTTCGGTAATAGAACTAAATTCACCAACAAAGTCTAAAAGCTCAATTTTAGGGTAGCCCTTTAATAAATAGTCAAAGCCTTCAAAATAAACCTTATTACTATTGGCAGTTTCTGCCAAGGCCCATAAAAAAGTAGATTTACCTGAACCATAGGCACCAATTAAAGAAAATGACCGTGTACCTACTGGTGCCAACGTTACAATTTGCTCAAAGGCACGCTGTCCATTAGCGGTAGCTATATATTTTAGTTGCTTTCCTTTATCACGAATAATATTTACGGATGGAGAAAAACTATAATCTTGTTTAATTGACACCATAATATTTTCTTAAAATTTCCCACTTATCCAGACCTTCTCGTAGTTGTAATACAGGATTACCAGCGGTTTCGGTAAAAATCCCATACGTTGCAGGTATCTCCTTTAACTTATCCGCTAGGGCAATTTCTGTTAACAAGAATACGCTACCAAGACTTGCAGCATCGTTTGCTAAAGCCGAAAGGCTAATACTATTGCCATAATTTTCATTATCCTTTATTACAAAAAGTATTGCTTCTATTGGTAAATCCATTTTAGGGCTGAGATCGAAATTATACCAATCTAACTTATGACCGTGATCATCTATTTGATTATGGTGTAAAAGTAGATTTAATTCTTGCAATACATTAATGTAACCCTCCTCAATATCATTTGGGCTGCTGCTAATATAATTACTTAGAAATGTCTTGATGTCGCTATCCAATGTATTCTCACTAAAAGATTCCTTTTTTTCCTCTAACTTCCTTTGGACAAATCTTTTAAGGTGTGCTTTTGTAAAGTCGGCTCTCTCTCTTCTAAAAAGATTAAATACCAAACTGTATATAGAAGCTCTTTCTTGCTTAATGAGTTGATAGTGCAATAACCACAATGTAAGTGTGTCTTCTATGTAAAGGTCTGCTCCATTTTTGCCAAATAAAAAACTAGCCAAAGCAGTCAGTTGGTCGTCTTCATCCAAAAGCCCGAAAGATTTTAGCCAAAACCTTATAGCAGAAACCATATTTTTACCTACGCCCAATTCAACTACCGCGTCATTGTCTGTAAACTTCGTTTCGGGTTTACTTATATAATCTAAGCCCTTTTTTAACCAATGCAATTTACATGCAAAGGTTTCGTGCCCTGAAAAGGAATATCTCATTTTTTATAATATGCAGCCTAAAGGCCGATTTAAATTAAAATCACTTTTTTCAAAAAGAAACGGCGCTCTATACAATTTCAGCTTGCTTTAAGCTAGCTGCAACTTCCTTAATTGTAACGATAGCAGTTTCTATTTCTTGTTCTGTATTGAAACGGCCCAGACTAAATCTTAAAGATGAATTTGCCTGTTCTCGTGTCAAACCCATCGCTAATAAAACATGCGATGGTTCTATTAACATGGCATGACAAGCAGACCCATTAGACGCACAAATTTTATCTAATCTGAGCAACATATCTTGATTGTCTACCCCTTTAAAACAAAGGTTAAGAGTATTATATTGGCGATGTATTGCACTACCGTTTGCAACGACGCCATCTACATTCATTAGTTCTTTCTTTAACAATGTAGCTAAAGCACTTATTCTCTCTTCATCTTTGTCCATCTCTTCACTAGCCAATTTTGCAGCAACGCCCATGCCAACAATGGCTGGCACATTTAAAGTTCCACTTCTTAAACCTCGCTCATGGCCACCTCCAAAAATCAAAGGCTTTAATCTTAATCTGGAATTAACATACAGACCTCCAATACCCTTTGGCCCATAAAATTTGTGCGCAGAAAACGCTAGCAAATCAATCTCGTCATCTAGCACATCTATAGCTATTTTCCCCACTGCCTGTGTTGCATCGCTTAAAAATAAGGCACCAGCCTCATGAGCTATTTCTGCTATCTGTTTAACTTGTTGTATAACTCCAGTTTCATTATTTACCAGCATTACACAAACTAAAATCGTGTTATCTCTAATTGATTCTTTTAGTAAACTCAAATTTACCAGCCCATCGTACTCAACATCCAAATAAGTTATCTCTACTCCTATACTTTCTAAATCTTTACAAGTATCTAATACCGCTGGATGCTCTGTTTTTACTGTTATAACATGAGGTACTTTAAAAGACGAAGATTTCACCACTCCTCTTATGGCCAAATTAATTGACTCTGTTGCCCCTGCTGTAAAAATTATGTCTTCTGGATTGGAATTAATTAGATCTCCAACGGCTTCCCTTGCATTCTCTACAGCAATTTTAGATCTTTTACCCAGTAAATGTGCGCTAGATGCATTGCCATAAAAATCGGTAAAGTAAGGCATCATAGCTTCTAACACTCTAGGATCTAAAGGAGTGGTAGAGTTATTGTCTAAATAGATGATGCCACTTTGCATGGAAGAGTTGATATAATTAGCAAATATAGTTAGACGATACTCGATAAAAGTTATTTATCGGTAAAGATTTTTCAACAAGTAAGACTTCAGTACTATAATTTCACGTACGTTCATTATGTTTTTGCTAATCTATTCATAATAAACTCTGGGGGAGTAACAGAATATTCCACCGTTTAACTTATCCTTATTTAAGTAACACAATCTGTTTAGCCTCCGTTAATACAATTTGCGGTTTCTCATTATACAAAACTAATTTGCCCGTTACACAAACCTTTTTGTTTAAGTAAGTCTTTTCTGGTTCAGTAAACTTGGCTAGGTCTGCCTTGTAAATTACTACAGTAAGCAATTGTTTAGGGAAAGCTGCACCAAGGTTAATGAGGGTTAAACCATTTAATGCCCTAGTGGTATAAACAGAATCGCAAATAGTAACGCTGTCGCCAATGTGTTTAGCTATATCTTTTATGTCTATTTTGGTTTGGCTTTTGGCGGCAAGGCAAATGAAAAGTAGCAAAGCTAGGGATGATAGTTTTTTCATATGCTAAATATAAAAACAAAAAATACTTTGCTAGCTTAATGCGTAATAAATTCAACAAAAAGCATCGTTATTTTCTCGGTTAAAATCAACAACGTAGCTTTCATTACATTGAGCGACAACATTTTGCTATGGCATTATATTTCTATTAGGTTAATTAAAAAACAAAACCGTACACCATGGAAAGAGGGATTATTAACCATATAGATGAGCAAATCATCTTAAATAAGATTTACAACATTCGAGATCAAAAGACAATGTTAGATTTTGACTTGGCCGAATTGTATGAGGTTGAAACAAGGGCTCTTAAACAAGCTGTTAAA
>SEDG01000927.1 GCA_004295885.1 Pedobacter sp.
GGTAAAGGCACAACATTTAGAATCATATTAAAAAGCAGCATAACTTATGAACCCACCACAAACACAGGAGTATCCAGAATGGGCTAAAAGATACATTGGCTTGGTAGAAGGAAATATTAATGAAGTATTAACCTCACAAGCAGTAGATTTCCCAAATTTTGTAAATAATTTAATTGAAAAGGCCGATTATGCTTATGCGCCAGGGAAATGGACAATTAAGGAAATGATTGGCCACATTGTGGATACAGAGCGTATTTTAACTTACCGTTTGTTGTGTATTGCAAGGGGCGAAAAAGCATCGCTACCTGGTTTTGAAGAAGATGCCTATGTAGCAAATGCGCATTTTAAAGACAGGAGTTTATTTAGCCTTGCAGAAGAATTTACGTTGATGAGAAAATCTCATTTATTTTTAATTAACTCATTAAATGAGGAAGAACTGGATAGAATGGGCAATGCAAACGGTAAAGACATCAGCGTTAGAGCTTTAGTTTATATTCTCGCAGGACATATCATGCACCACATTGGAGTTGTTAAAGAACGTTATCTATGATTTGGTTCAAAGAGTTTACTCCCGCAATGCTGAATGATAGGCCAAAAAATCACATTGGTGCTTTGATTGGTATAGAATTTACCGAAATCGGTGATGATTATATTTGCGCCACAATGCCTGTTGATGAAAGAACACATCAACCTGCAGGGATTTTACATGGCGGCGCTTCCGTAGTTTTAGCGGAAACTTTGGGCAGCATTGCATCCTATATGTGTATAGACCCAAATAAACATATTGCAGTTGGTTTGGAAGTTAATGCGAACCATATCCGCCCTGTAAGTTCTGGATTTGTAAAGGGTGTTTGTAAACCATTACACATTGGCGGTAAAACGCAAATTTGGGAAATTAAGATGTATAACGACAAAGGAAAAATGAATTGCGTGAGCAGGTTGACGGTTGCGATTTTGCCGAAACCTTTGTAAAGTCCGAAAGCTTTTTAGTCCGAAAGTCCGAAGATATAGAATCAAAAAAGTCT
>SEDG01000206.1 GCA_004295885.1 Pedobacter sp.
GATCAGTTAAATAGTTTTGGGATTAGGGCTTTTAAATTTGATGCTGCAACTGGTTTCTGGCTAAATGGCAAAAACTTCAAACTAAAAGGGGTTTGTTTACACCATGATGGTGGCGCTGTTGGGGCTGCGGTTCCATTGGCAATTTGGGAGAGTAGATTAAAACAATTAAAAGAAGTTGGTGTAAATGCTATACGAACAGCTCATAATCCCGTGGCACCAGAGTTTTTAGATTTATGCGATCAAATGGGTTTTATTGTGATGGATGAAACTTTTGACACTTGGAATTCGGCTAAAAATAATGGCGAAAAAGGATACAATCGTTTCTTTACAGAATGGTGGGAACGTGATACTCGCGATATGGTGATGAGAGATCGCAATCATCCTTCTATCGTAATTTATAGTGTAGGTAACGAAATTCATGATGATTTAAATAGTCCTGCAGGATTTAAAAAGTATACAGATCAGCAAGATTTAATCCATCAGTTAGACCCAAGTAGACCAGTTACCATGGCTTTATTCCGTCCTGCGAATTCTAAAGTATATACCAATGGTTTTGCAGAACTAATGGATGTTGTTGGTCAAAACTATCGTGAAAATGAATTAGTTGCGCTGCATAACCAGAAGCCAAACTTGAAGGTAATTGGTACGGAAAATACACACGTTTTAATTCAATATTTAGCTTTAAGAGATAATCCTTTCATGGCTGGACAGTTTTTATGGACTGGATACGATTATTTGGGAGAGGCAGATTGGCCAGAAGTTACTAATAACCAAGGTTTATTTGACCGTGCTGGCAATTGGAAAAATCAAAGTTTGCAAAGACAAAGTTGGTGGGCAGACCAACCAATTGTTCACCTCGTGAGAAAAGAAGATAATGCTGGTGCAGGTGCTTGGATTAACAATTGGACACCAACGGATTTTGATACTTACGATGATGCTAAAGTTGCGGTTTATAGCAATTGTGATGAAGTAGAACTGTTTTTAAATGACAAGTCTTTAGGTTCTAAAACAAAACCTGCAGATGATTCACCCCGTTTATGGGATGTTACGTTTGAAAAAGGAACTTTAAAAGCGGTTGGAAAAAATAAGGGTAAAATAGTGGTAACTGAAGAATTAAAAACTGCTGGTAAACCTGCCAAAATTGTATTAAGTATTGATAAAAACCAGATTAAAAACACTTGGGATGACGTAGCTTTTGTAACTGCGAAAATTTATGATGCCGATGGTAATCTTTGTCCAAATGCAGATGAATTGATTAAGTTTGATATCTCAGGTGCAGGTTTTATCACAGCTGTTGATAACGGAAACGTGGCCAGCCATGAATTGTATAAAGCAACACAAAGACATGCTTACAGAGGTTCTTGCGTGGCTTTTGTAAAAGCGATTGAACCAAACGGAAAAATTACAGTCAAAGCAACAGCTGAAGGTTTAATAAGTGGCTCAGCAAGTATTGAAGTAAAATAAAAGACCATAGTTGACACAAAATAAATTAATAATTTCTATGTGCCTATGTGGTTAATTAAATGATATGAAAATGAAAAAGAACAAACTATTTATAATGGCAGGAATCGTGATGATGATTTCCTCATTAGCGTTCATCGTTCAACGTAAACCCGCTTTACATACCATAGGCGATTCTACGGTTCGCAATGCAAATAAAGAAACTTGGGGTTGGGGAACACCAATTGCGGATTTATTTGATACCACTAGAATACATGTGGAAAACAACGCAATGGCTGGGAGAAGTACCCGAACTTATTTATCTGAAGGAAGATGGGATAAGGTTTTAGAAACTTTAAAGCCAGGTGATTTTGTAACGATGCAATTTGGTCACAATGATGGAAGTGCGCCAGATACCACAAAGGCTGGTCGCAGGGGAGTTTTAAAAGGAACTGGCGAGGAAACAAAAGAATTGACTTGGCCAGATGGTAAGTTAGAAACTGTACACACTTATGGTTGGTACATTAGAAAGTTTGTTCGTGAAACTAAAGCAAAAGGTGCAGTGCCGATTGTAGTTTCGATGATACCACGAAATGAATTTAGAAATGGAAAGGTTTTACGAGCTGATAAAGACTTTGGTAAATGGGCCGCTGATGTAGCTAGAGAAGAAAATGCTTTTTTTGTTGATTTAAATAAAATAACTGGTGATAAGTATGATGCCATGGGTGCAGAAAAAGTAAAAGCCTATTTTCCAGACGACCATACGCACACCAATTTAGAAGGCGCTAAACTAAATGCCCAATCTGTGATTGAAGGCATTGAAGCGTTGAAGGATTGTACATTAAAGAATTATATTAAGAAATAGGAAATAGAGAATACAGTAGATATACAGGAAATAGAGAATGGTAAATAGGGAATAGGTAAGTTGCCTTAAACTTCCAATCCATTTCCAATTCACTATTTACTATTGCCCAAAAAAACACACACAAAAATGAAAACAAAGTATTTAAGTCTTGGATTAATCACTGCCTTTGTGGTGCTTTCCTCGTGCATCGTTTTAAAACAAAATGAAAAACCCACTCTATTTTTAATTGGAGATTCTACGGTTAAAAACGGAAAAGGGAAAGGCGATGGCTCTTTATGGGGTTGGGGCAGTTTTATAGGAGAGCTTTTTGATACCAATAAAATCAACGTTGAAAATGATGCCTTGGGGGGAACAAGTAGTCGTACTTTTCAAACCAATGGTTTGTGGGAACCTGTTTTAGCAAAAATCAAAAAAGGAGATTTTGTCATGATGCAGTTCGGACATAATGATAGTAGCCCACTAGATGATACCGCTCGTGCTCGTGGAACCATTAAAGGTATTGGTACAGAAAGTAAAGACACTTTTAACCCAATCAAGAAAAAACAAGAAACTGTTTACACTTATGGTTGGTACCTGCGAAAATATATTAATGACATTAAAGCTAAAGGAGGAATCCCAATTGTTTGTTCTTCTATTCCTCGTAATCCAGTAAAAGATGGAAAAGTTGTTTTGGCAAATGATAGTTATGCAAAATGGGCAGAAGAGGTAGCAAAAGCAGAAAATGTAGATTTCATTCCTTTAAATCAATTGATAAAAGATAATTACGCTGCTGCAAATGCAGATTTAGTTAAAACTTATTTCACCGAAAAAGACCACACACATACCAACGAAGCGGGTGCTAAGTTAAATGCGTCTTTGGTTGTTGCAGGTTTAAAAACATTGAAGAACTCTAAGTTGAATAATTATTTAAAGTAGTATTAGTCGGAATTTGCAATCTCGACTTCGTTAACGCAGGATTTAAAATCATCAGTAAGAAAAGGACCGGATTGCAAATCCGAACCAACAACGAGATTTAACCATAAAAACGTAGAAGAAGGTCGCTTAGCTATGGGAACATGTAGTTAATTTACCACAAATATGTTACGCTTTAAAAGCCCTGTTAAACGGCAGAATTAGTCTTTAATAGGGTTTTTTCTATTATTACAGGACACTACAGGTTGCCCATTTATCCGTTAAAGCTTAATATAGTAGCTTCTAACCAAATATAGTGCGTGTTAAAAGCATCCACTTTAACATTGATATGCTGATAAATCTATTTAAGTCCAAAAAATGGCATTTACTTGCTGCCTTATTTTTATTCCTGCTTTCTAGCGCTATACAAGCTCAAACTGTTTCTGTACAAGGAAAATGGCGGTTTAAAATCGATGCCAAGGACGAAGGTATAAAAGCAAAATGGTTTTCGACTGTTCTTCCAGAAACCATCAATTTGCCAGGTTCTATGAATGAGAATTTTAAAGGGGATGACATCACCCTTAAAACTAAATGGACTGGCAGCATTTACGATAGTTCGTATTTTTATAACCCTAGTTTGGCCAAATACCGCCAAGCCAACAATATTAAAATTCCCTTTTGGTTAACGCCTAATAAACATTATGTTGGTGCAGCTTGGTATCAAAAAGATATCCAGATTCCTGCAGACTGGAATGGTAAAAGGGTAGTTTTATCATTAGAATATCCACATTCAGAAACAAGAGTTTGGATTGATGATGTAGAAGTAGGCAGCCAATATACTTTTGTTGTCGCACAGAACTTTGAATTGCCGGCCAATTTAAAATCTGGTAAACATACTCTCACCATACAAATTGATAACAGGATAAAAGCGATCAATGTTGGTCAAGATTCACATAGCGTGACGGACCACACCCAAGGCAACTGGAATGGTGTTGTGGGAAAGATGTTTTTACAAGCCGGTTCTCCAATCTATTTTGAAGATGTTCAGGTTTACCCTGACTTAAAACGTAAGGTAGCCAAAGTTAAAATTCAGCTAAAAGCTAATGCAAATGTTTCTTCAACAGGAAATGTCACCTTGTCGGCGACTACTTTTAACACCAAAGAAATTATAAATGTTAAGCCATTAACCAAAGCTTATTCCATTACAAACGGCAATGGTTCCTTAGAAATTGAGTTGCCATTAGGCGATAAAATTTTAACGTGGGATGAATTTGACCCTGCACTTTATCGTTTAAAAGCATCGCTAGTTAGCCAAGATGGTAAAAAAGACGAAAAACAAATCCAGTTTGGAATGCGTGAATTTAAAGCTGTTGGTCGCACTTTTCAAATTAATGGTCGACCAGTTTTTTTACGTGGAACGGCTAATAATTGTGAGTTTCCCTTAACAGGCTATCCATCGATGGATGTAGAATCATGGGTTAGGATTTTCAAGATATCAAAAGCCCACGGATTAAATCATATGCGTTTCCATTCATGGTGCCCACCAGAAGCTGCCTTTATAGCTGCCGATTTAATTGGTTTTTATTTGCAGCCTGAAGGTCCGAGCTGGGCAAACCATGGTACTTCAATTGGTAACGGCCGACCGATAGATCAATTCATTTATGATGAAACCAACAGGATGACTAAAAACTATGGCAATTATGCTTCGTTTTGTATGATGGCTTATGGTAATGAGCCTGCTGGTAAACAAGTAGAATACCTTACGAAATTTAACGACTACTGGAAAGCAAAAGATAGCAGAAGATTGTATACTGGTGCATCCTTTAAAGAGATTAAAAAATATACAGGAGCTTACAAAGCGAAAAACTTCGAGTTGTTTGAAGAAGATTTGAAGGACCATGACATGGGCGACCAAGCGGAATCATTTTTAATGGCTTCGGGTAAATTACAAGCTTTGTGTTATAAAAATGAGATAGAAAAAGCATTAAGAACGCCAAATTATAGCGGCTATCAGTTGTTGTCTTTAAATGATTATCCTGGTCAAGGAACCGCGTTAATTGGTGTATTAGATGCCTTTTGGGATGAAAAAGGATACATCACTGCTAAGGAATTTAAACGATTCTCCAACAGTACCGTTCCGTTAATCGAGGTGCCTAAATTTGTTTATACGAGCGATGAAAACTTCGAACCCAAAATTGAAATTGCTCATTGGGGGAAAGCGCCAATAGATGCAAAAATTACAGCAAGATTGATTGATGAAAGCGGTAAAGTTGTGTTCACTTATAAATTTGGACCTAAAACTTTGAATGTTGGTGAAATTAATCAGATTGGTTCTTTTAAATATTCATCAAATCCTATTACCAAGGCAAGAAAACTGAAATTAGAAGTAGCAATTGATGGAACTGAATTTGCTAACGATTGGGATTTCTGGTTTTACCCGACTTCACTTCCAGCAGTAAAAACCGATGTTTATTATACAACTGATCTAGATGATAAAGCTAGAGCGATATTAAATAGTGGAGGAAAAGTATTTTTAAATGCTGCTGGAAAAGTAATCAAAGGAAAAGAAGTGGTGCAAACATTTTTGCCTGTATTTTGGAATACCTCGTGGTTCAAAATGCGTCCGCCACACACTTTAGGTTTTGTGGTGGATCCAAAAAATCCAGCACTTGCTGAATTTCCTACAGCTTACCACAGCGACATGCAATGGTGGGAAATTGTAAATAAAACACAAGTGATGAACTTAGAAGATTTCCCGAAAGGATTTAAACCTATTGTTCAACCCATCGATACATGGTTTTTAAATCGCCGTTTGGCAATGATTTTTGAAGCAAAAGTTGGCAATGGAAAATTAATTGTTTCTAGTGCTAATCTTTCATCAGATTTAAAAGATATGCCAAGTGCGCAACAACTATATTATAGTTTACAGAAATATATGGTTTCAGACCAATTTAATCCGGAATTTAGCGTTGACTTCAATGTGGTAAAAGATATTTTTGAAACTCCTTCGAGACAAAAGTTTGAGACTTTTACTAAAGATAGTCCTGATGAACTTAAGCCTAAACCAAATTCTAACTAATTCGATAATAAACAAATCATCCTAATGAAACGTACAATTTTAACCTCATTTATATTAGTTACGCTAACATCAACTTTGTTTGCTCAGAAAATTCCTTCTCAACCAAAAATTTTGAAGGTCTTGAAACAAACCAACGCTTATTTTATGAATAAGTGGCCAGATGCTGGGAAATCAATTTTTACCAATAAAGAAAGACCAAGTAACATTTGGACAAGAGCTGTTTATTACGAAGGATTAATGGCTTTACATCAAATCAAACCTAATCAAGCTTATTATGATTACGCTGTACAATGGGGCGAAAAACATAAATGGGGATTGAGAAATGGCATCCAGACCAGAAATGGAGATGACCAAGCTTGTGGACAAACTTATATTGATTTATATAACATCGACCCAAAACCAGAACGTATCAAAGACATTAAAGCTTCAATGGATTTAATGATTAAATCTGGTAAGGTAGACGATTGGACTTGGATTGACGCTTTGCAAATGGCGATGCCTGTGTTTGCAAAATTGGGTGTTTTAACCAAAGACGAAATATCTAAAAACTTATCATGAGATGATTAAAGCTTTAGTGCCCTTACAACGTGAGGATGGTTTCTGGAATGTGAGCTTAGCAGATCCCACTCATTTTGGCGGCAAGGAAACTTCTGGCACTGCTTTATTTGTTTACGGAATGGCTTGGGGTGTAAATAAGGGCATCTTGGATAAAGCAGTTTACAAACCTATTATTGCTAAAGCTTGGAATGGGATGACCAAGGAAGCGGTTCAAAAGACAGGCTTTATTGG
>SEDG01000928.1 GCA_004295885.1 Pedobacter sp.
TTCAAACCGTACCTGATTGCCTCGCTGCGTTGTATAAATGATATCTCTTTAATGAACTTTCCGGCCGTGCCTCGCGGTGGCCTGTATGTGTTGCGATGTTGGTCTCGAATTCCCGAACGATCTCTTGATGTTCCGTTCGTTCACTTAAAATCACACCGTTTCAATCTTGTCTTATTCGCTTCCTCAACATCCGTTGATTGGCCCCCGTTTCGTTTGGGACTGCAAAGGTAGGAAACTTTTTTAAACCTGCAAACTTTTCTTGTTTTTTTTGAAACTTTATTTCGTCCCGGCTGTTTGTATGTTTTGTTTCCGTCATTTCAAATCAACCTTCACCTTTTTCCTTTCCTTCTTTCCTTTCGTCGTTACCTCCGTAGCGGGTTGCAAAGGTAGGAAAAAATGGCAGAAACACAAACAGCGAAACGCTATTATTCGACAAAAATGCCATAAGTAATTGTGCCACAAGCATAAAAAGTTGAAAGCGAATATTATGGATGGCCCATTTAGGGAAATAAAGCCATCTTGCTAATAAACTCAACATCAACGGAAATTCTAATTTAGGTATAAATTTTTCAGCTACCTGTCCTAACATCAATTCATAATAACGTAAAGGAAATTAGGGCAAACCACAGAGCGCCACGATTGAGCAAAACTAAAAAGATATGCCTAGAATGGAAGCGTTTAAAAATGAGATTATATGAAACACTCTGCATAGAATAAGTGGTGTTATTATAAGAAAAGCGACAGGATACTATATTAACTCATTGGCATAATGTTTTCAAGCTGCCTGCCGCTGATTGCATAGCCCGTGGTAAGCTAGTGTCGCAGTCCTTACGAACTGAAAATATCTATAGAGTTATCGGGCAATGTTGAGGAGCCATTTACAGTTCAGCCCAGGGATGGCACGAAACAGAAGACCCCCTCCAATTTCTTGAAGGGGGTCTCTTTAGGATCTGGCACCGACCTACTCTCCCACATGTTACTGCAGTACCATCGGCTCTGGCGGGCTTAACTTCTCTGTTCGGA
>SEDG01000013.1 GCA_004295885.1 Pedobacter sp.
ATCATCCTGATATTTATAATGTGAGCAGCCAGCTCCCTAAATGGCCTGCAACATCTAACCAAGTATAAATTAAAAACATTTGAAATGAAAAAGCTTATTTTAGCCTTTTTTGCTGCAGCTAGTCTTGCTGCTTGCAAAAAGTCCACTACAGAAACCCCGCAACAGGTCGAGGGGCTTATCAAGTTAAGTAACAAGGTTTCCAACACGCCTTATTCACCAACTAATCCCTTACTTAAGGATGCCAATACAGATTTTGAGATTGGGGCCGCAATTAACGAGGGCAAATTCGGAAATGCATTATATACTGGACTGGCAAGTAGCCAATATAACAGTATCACTGCCGAAAACCAGATGAAGTTTGCGAACATTCAGGCTAGCCAAAATGTGTTTACCTATGGCACCAATGTAACCAACTTTGCAAAGAACAATGGTATCAACAGGGTACATGGTCATGCTATCATGTGGTACAGTGGCGTTCCTGCATGGGTAACCAATGCCGGTGGCAGCGCAACGGGCGAGACCCGCAAGCAAATCTATCGTTCAATTCTTTACAATCACATCAATAAGGTATTTAGTTTTTACTATACCCAAAAAGATGCTAATGGCAACCCATTAGTAAAATCCTGGGACGTGGTAAATGAGGCCTTTAATGACGATGGAACTTACCGCTCTAATGCAACCAACGTTTGGGCAAGAGAACTTGGTGCTTATGACGCGATCAGGTTAGCCTTTTTATACGCAAGGCAAATAGCTGATGGATTGGGAGATACAAACCTGAAATTATTTTACAATGATTATGGCCATGAATACTCGAATGCAAAAACAGATGCAATTTATAACTTGGTAAATACCCTTAAGGTAATCACCTCTAATAATAAACCAATTATAGATGGTGTAGGTTTACAGATGCACACTTCGAACACGAGAACGGTTACTGGCAATACCAACAGCATTTATTATGGTATCAGTAAAATGTCGGCAACAGGCCTGTTGGTTCATATTTCTGAACTTGATATTAAGTTAAATGGAGGCACCGTTGCAGACCAAGATTACAGGTGGTATAACATTCCTAAAATTTACAGAGATTTAGTTCCATCGGCAAGAAGATGGGGCATTACGCTTTGGAACATTGGCGATTCAGACAACTGGCAAGGCACAGCAGCTGCGGCAACCTTGTATGCGCCTACTACCTATGCAAAAAAGAGCGCTTACACTAACTTCTACAAAGGCCTCAACGAATAGTTGTTGCAAAAAAAAAAGCTGACTTTAGGGAGTCAGCTTTTTTTTAATTTTGGGGAATCAACGCATTTTTTATCTGTTCTACCCATTTATCTTTGTCTATGTCATATAGTATAAAGTCTGAGTCAAATTGCCAATAGCTCCAGCTCCAATTTCTGGCCTCAGCCTCGCGTGCAACATAATCTGTCCACAACGACCTCGAATCCATATCTGCTTTCTCATAGGCACCAAATTCACCCAAGGTAAGTGGTCTATCATTTTGTTTTGCCCAATTTGATGCGAAATCGAAGTCTTTTTTAACAGCCATTTTCTGTTCCTCAGTACCAGTCCATGTAATGCCGCTTAGGTTCTTGTTCTTTACAGACCAGGGTGCACCTTGATGTGTAAACTGGATTGGACTGTAATAATGAATCGCTACAATGATATTTTTATCGTTTGCGGGTAAAACTAAGTCTTTAAGGTACTGGATTTGGTTGCCATAGACCGTGCCTACCAAAAGCGTTCGTTTTGGATTTGATTTTCTGATGATTTGGTAAGCCTCTTGATAAATGTCGTTCCATAGCTCGGGTTTCATGTTTGGCTCGTTGGCGATTTCAAAAACTACATCGTTACCATAATTTTTACAGTGTACTGCAATTTGTTGCCACATTGCCAGCAGCATCGACTTAGTGCCCATGGGATTTTTTTCCATGGCCCCGTGTTCATGAAAATCTACAATGGCCATTAACTTATTGTCTAGGCTTTGTTTAATGATCCAGTCTAATGTTTTAAAGAAAGATGGCTTGATGGTAAAATTCGAATCGCCCATGGCAAAACGAAATGGACTGATTTTTATCCTTACATTGTTAAAGCCCGCCTCTTTAATTTTCTTGAAATGATTCGGTTGCATGCGTGCTTTGGCCATATCGTTCCAGATAGGGTCGTAACCCATGATATTTACACCGCGGCCCAGTTTTGCATTTTGCTCAAATGCGAAACGATCTCTGTTAGTTTGTTGTGCCTGAGACTCAAGAATAAGTAATGATAACAGAAGTACGAGCAAGTTCATTTTTCTCATCATATCAATTTTATTTATAAACTTCCTTAATAGCCTTTTCCATTTGATTGAGCATCTGTGGAACTAACGCAAATGGATCATAGGGCTTTCCTCGAACCAATAGGGTTTCAACAGGTAAAAATCCCTTGTAGCCGCCATCTTTTATCACCTTTATTAATTTAACGTAATCAGTTTGTGTTGGATTGCCAATTTCAAATGGACTTTCCTTTATCTGCCAATTCACGGCATATGGAACCACTTCAGCGATATCTTTGTAAGGGTCAGCAGTCTTGAAATTTCCGGTATCTACAATTAGGCCAGCCCATTTAGAATTCACGCCTTTCATCACATATTTGCACTGCTCAGCTGTTTGCAACATATCCCCATGATTTTGAATTCCTATCTTTACGCCGTATTTTTCACCATAGGCAGCACATTCCTTGTAGCTTTCAATCATCCAATCTGCAACTTCTTTCCATCTATTTTCGTAACCCTTTGGAATTTCTCCAGAGAATAAACGAACCACGGGAATTTTCATTTTAGAAGCGGCAACAATCCACTTTTTTGCAAGTTCTACGCCAGCAGCTCTAACTTTTGGATCGGGAGAGGCAAAATCATTCCTGATCCCAGTACCCGTTAAGGTGATGTTCAGTTTTGCAGCCCTGTCCTTAAACTTTTTAAGGTAATCATCTGAAGGCACTTCAGGATAGGTAGGAAAGAAGTAGGCGGTGGGATCTAAACCCTTAATCTTATTCGCTGCACACCAGTCTAGCAGGTTAAAGAGCGAATAAACCTGTTGTTTATCCCTTGCATCTTTAGCTACCATTAAATCGCTAAACGAATAGGCGTTTAGTGAAGGTATTAATGGATACTCTTTTTGAGCCATAACCTTATTGCCAAATAAGCTAAGGGCAATTATGGCAACTAAAATTGCCTTTTTCATTTTAATCGCACATTGGCGAGCAGTTTGTTTTTTCATGTGGTTGCTATAATTATTTAGTTGAATGTTCCGTTGCTTACAAAAGCTATCTTACTACCGTCTGGAGACCAACTTGGTACGTTCATCGTTCCTTGTCCGCCATATAAATAAGATATTACCTTTGGTTTCCCTCCACTAACAGGTATTAATCTGATGTAAACGCGTTCGTAAAACGGATGTTTATCTGCAGGAACTGTCTGCTCAAAAGATATAAACACGATCCATTTGTTATCTGGTGAGATGTGTGGAAACCAGTTGTTGTAGTTGTCAAAAGTTAGTTGGGTTTGGTTTTTTCCATCAGCATCCATTTTCCAAACCTGCATGTTACCGGTGCGAGTAGAACAGAAATAGATTGTCTTGCCATCGGGAGAATATTCAGAACCATCGTCAAGTCCCTTTGCCGTGGTTAATTGGCTTTCCTTCCCGCCCTCAACAGAGATTTTGTAAATATCAAATTCTCCATTTCTCTCTGCCGTGTATATCAAATATTTATTATCTGGAGACCAACCATGAAAGTACGATGGGCTCTTTTCTGTAATTCTTTTGGGAATTCCCCCAGTTACGGGTACCGTGTAAACTACCGATTGACCTTTATCCGTGGCAGAATGATGGCTAATGCCTATCTGTTTCCCATCACTGCTTATTACGTGATCATTATTGTTTTTTATGGCGAAGTCTGTATTGATCAGATCTGCTTTTCGTGTTTTTAGGTCGAAATTGTAAAGCTTTCCACTTTCGTTGTAGATGAGGGATTTTCCATCAGGGGTCCAATTTGGTGCTTGAAAGGACCCTTTTGAACTTGCAATGATCTCTCTTTGGCCACTGTTTACGTCCATAATTTCCAGGGCGCTGCCTATATATTCTTTATATTGAACCAAGTTATCTGGCGCCGGATTGAAGATACGGGTGTTGCTAAAGATAGCTTCCTCAGCAAACTTGTTGGTATGGGCACAAACGTAAATGCCGGCTGTTGGTTCTTCGCCCAAGTCTACGTCTGTTAATTGTTCTACCTGATATACATCCCCGAAGTGGGCAACAGACATGATGAATGTATTTCCCTTCCGCTCCAGTTGCAGGACATCTGGGCCCTTGATGGTCAATTTTATTTCTTTCATAAGTGCACCATCTTTAGACCTATATTGAAATGAGGTTAAACCGTCGCCGTGTACCGTGCAAACTACCGTAGCGGCATTGGTAGTGTTAGCGCTTCTTATCATCAAACCTGCCTTTCGATGTGGTTCGTGGCCTTCCCCCACAAATTTCACTTGGGTTTGGATAATAAAATCACCCTTTATTTTTTTGCTTACAAACGAAAAGGTATCCTGGGCAAACCAGATATTTGATCCTGAGCCAGTAATGCGATAGCTTTGTGAAGGCTCGTGATAACTAGCGGCACCTGCAATCTTTGCCGATCCGATGTTGGAGAAATGATCAAACTGACCGATTTTGGCACCGGGCACCTGGGCACTCAGCTTGAGGAAAGTTGTTAATGTTAGGGCAATCAATAAAATTTTTAATTTCATTTGGTTAGGTTTTAAGATAATATTTGATTGATTTTTTGAAGCTCTTGTTCGGTAAATGAGCAGTTTTCTAGGCATTTGATAGAATCGAGTACCTGTTCCGCCTTGCTTGCACCGAGTAAAACTGAGGTTATTCGTTTATCCTGAAGAATCCATGAGAGTGCCATCTGGGCGAGGTTTTGATTACGTTCATTTGCAAGGTCATTTAACTGCTTCACCTTTTTTAAAGTGTTTTCTGAAACTTGTCCTTCCTCAATTGCCCCATTACCTCGTTTACTTGCTGCACGAGAAGATTCCGGGATGCCATTAAGGTATTTATTGGTAAGTAGTCCTTGTGCCAATGGAGAGAAAGCGATACAACCTATGCCTTCATTGGCAAGCAGCCCAAGCAAACTATCCTCTATCCAACGATCGAACATTGAATATTTGGGTTGATGGATAAGGCAGGGTGTACCAAGTTTTCTTAAGATATCAAAGGCTTGTTCGGCCTCTTTAGCCTCATAACTTGAAATCCCCACATAAAGCGCCTTTCCTTGCCTCACCATTAAATCTAAGGTG
This sequence comes from Pedobacter sp., assembly GCA_004295885.1. Lineage (GTDB taxonomy): Bacteria > Bacteroidota > Bacteroidia > Sphingobacteriales > Sphingobacteriaceae > Pedobacter. Next base: position 5,333 of record SEDG01000013.1, read on the forward strand.
CCCATTGTTTCTTCTAACGGGGTTTCTGGATCTGGTCTATGGTGGTAAAAGATATCTACATAATCTAATCCCATTCTTTGCAGGCTTTGATCCAGACTGGCTACCAAATATTTTTTGGAACCCCAATCTCCATAAGGTCCAGGCCACATTCCCCAACCAGCCTTTGTAGAAATAATTAATTCATCGCGATAAGGCTTAAAATCTTGATTAAATATCCTGCCAAAATTTGATTCTGCTGAGCCTGATGGTGGGCCATAATTATTGGCTAAATCAAAATGGTTGATCCCATTATCAAAAGCTATCCTTAAGATGTTTCTAGCGTTTTCTTGGTCGTCTATATCGCCAAAGTTGTGCCATAGGCCCAATGACAGGGCAGGCAAAAGAAGACCGCTTTTACCACATCGTTGATATTTCATCTTCGTATATCTGTCTGTTGCAGCTGTGTATGTCATGATATATTTCTATTTTTTTCCAGTTGCGGCCCAATAGATGCCAGCATATAGGTGATTTAAGAATGAATTATTTGAATAGTCTGAGGGCATATGTCCCAGTGCTGTGTAAAAGGATCTACCGCCGTCGTAGTTGTGGTACCAGGCAATAGGATGGAAGTTTCCCATACCTTCGCCCTTTAATTTTTTCTCAGTCCATTCAACCTTCGGGTTGTAGCTTGTTTCGTCAACGGCAAGGATGTAGTTTAGGTCCTTAGTTAGTTCTGGGCCAAATTCATACCATTCATCTGTCCATAATTGGCCATCCTTAAAGTCGCTTAAACCGGTAAAGTTTTGGTTGGTAAGGCGAAGCTTGGCAGTCTGAATTATCGGGTGTATGTGAAACATCCTACCCACAAGACGGGTATACCATGGCCATTCATACTCCGTGTCGGAGGCACTGTGTACACCTACAAATCCATTGCCCGATTTAATGAACTGCTCAATTGCTCCCTGTTCTTTTGGTGTAAAGATGTCACCAGTCGTATTGAGAAAGATCACTGCTTGAAACTTTTGCAGGTAAGCCGCGGTAATCGTTATGCCTTCTTGATGCCATTGTACATTGAAATAGTTTTGCTCGGCCATTTTCTTTATGGCAGCAACGCCCTCGTTTATCGATTCATGATGCCAACCTGCAGTTTTGGTAATCAGCAAGACGTTGAACTGCTTTTTTTCCTGGGCAATTGCTTCACTTGTACTAAAAAGAAATAGTAAAAGGAATAAGTAAAAGTTGATTTTTATTTTCATTTATTGAGTTCTAAGTGCTACTTTCCCGCATAGGTTAGTTTTTTGGTTTTTCCAGCGATGGTGATGTTAAATTCTCCAGGCTCTGTAATCCATTTCATGTTTTTACCAATAAAAGCGAGATCCCTGGCGTAAAGCGTATATGATACTTCCTTGGTTTGCCCTGCCTCTAACGCTACTTTTTTAAAATCCCTTAACCTCCTAACCGACGGCGTTATTGATGCGATTAAATCCGAACTGTACATTTCTACGGTTTCCTTGCCTGCCATTTTCCCAATGTTCGTAATCGAGATGGTAACCGTTATAGGCTTGGTTGCGGTCAACTTATCCGAAGAGAAACGGAGGTTACTGTAAGTATAGTTGGTGTAGCTCAAGCCAAATCCAAATGCAAATTGCGGGTTAAACTCTTCCGAATATATTTGTGGACTGGCACTCTCAAATACCTCGTCAAGGTATTTATGGTCGTAAGTGGCTATAGAATTCGGATTTCGAGGATAGGTGATCGGCAATTTGCCTGATGGGTTGTAATCTCCAAAAAGCACATCTGCAATTGCATCAGCACCTTTGACACCAGGCCAGTAAGCCAAGATAATCCCGCTAAGCAAGGGCTCTATCTTCCTCATTAATCTCGGTCTGCCTTCTGTAAGAACTGCAACAATGGGTATGTTAAGCTTGCTTAGCTCAATAACTAACTTTAACTGGTTCTCGGGTAATTCAAGGTCTTCTATATTTCCAGGCGTTTCGGCATAAGCGTCTTCTCCTAGGCACACAACGATTTGGTCTGCCCCCTTGGCAGCTGCAACTGCAGCAGCAATTTGGTCATTTCCTTTAAAGTCAGTACCAGGTTCATAGGTAAGGTCTTTGGCTTTTTGCTTCACTGCAGCCAATATGGTGAGTTGGTTCTTGTCGAAATAAGCCGAATTTGTGCCTTGCCATGAATAAGACCAAGCCCCATTTAGGGTAGTTAAGGAAGCTGCGCCAGGTCCAGTGACGAATATCTTCTTACTCTTGGAAAGGGGAAGTACTTGATCCTTGTTTTTCAACAAGGTCATTGATTCCCTTGCTGTCTCTAGCGCCACGGTCTGATAGCCAGGTAAGCCAAAGTTTGCTATCGCCTCTTTTTCCACATAAGGATTATCAAACAGGCCAAGGTCTTGCTTTAACTGCAATACCCTTCTAACCGATTCATTGATCCTGGCAATCGAGATTCGCTTTTCCTTCACCAGTTCTATGAGATATTTGCTAAAGTCCAGGTCCATAGGCACGATACAGAGATCAATACCTGCATCAACAGATTGATAGACAGCTTCTTTGTATGAAGGACTTGTTCTGTGCCTCTCCGTTAATTTCTTAACGTCCTCCCAATCAGATATAACCACTCCCTTAAAGCCAAGTTCACTTCTTAGTAGTGTAGTTAAGAGGTATTTATTTGAATGAACCGGTATGCCGTTTACCTCCGCAGAGTTTACCATCACGGTTTTTGTCCCCGCTTTTATGGCTGCCTCAAATGAGGGTAAAAAGTATTCTCGTAAAGTTATGTCTGGTATCAAGGCTGATGAACGATCCTTGCCTGAGGTAGGGAGAGAGTAACCGATGAAATGTTTCATGCAGGCGGCGACCGAATTGATGCTTTTTAAATCTGTTCCCTCATATCCAGCAATTCCAGCTAGGCCCATTTTTTTTACGAGCGTAATATCTTCGCCGAAAGTCTCCGCCAGCCTTGGCCAAAGTGGTTGCCTGCCCGCATCCAGTACTGGCGAGAAGTTGTACCTGATTCCGCTTGCCCTAACTTCCTTTGCGGTAATCTGTGCCGCAAGTTTTACCAAGTCGGTATTTCTAGCTGCTGCCAAGCCAAGGTTATGGGGAAAGATCGTTGAACCCAACGTGTAATCAGCACCGTGTACCGCATCAATGGCATAAAGTATAGGTATTTTGAGTCTAGACTCCTTCATGTTAAGCTCTTGAATCTGGTTTAGCATTTGATGCCAGTTTTGCAAACTATAGGCATGGCCGATAACATTTTGGAAGGAACCTACCTTATTGGCAATCATTACCTTTCTCAACTTATCTTTATCAATGGATATGCTCTCGCCGTTTTCGTTAGCCACCATACCTATGGTGATATTTGTCATTTGTCCAACTTTTTCCTCGAGGGTCATTTTGGAGATGAGGTTTTCAATCTTGTTGCCTGCCGATTGAGCCTTTGTGATTAGCTGGTGTGAAAGCAAGAAACAAAGTGCAAGGGTTATTTTAGCCGTCTTTTTATTAATTTTTAAGTGCATTATTTTTATTATTAATCTATTAGTTCGAATTTGACTTTTTGGTTATTGATCTGCACATAGAAATCCCCGTTTTCCAAGCGTCTGTTGCCATCGGCGTCCGGAAAGCTTAAATCTCTCATTGGGTCAATCTCAAACAGGAAAATTTTTTTCTCGCCAACTTTTATTTCTTTTTTCTCGAAATACTTTAGTTCCCTTGTTGGTCTGCTTATGGAGGCGTAAGGGTCTGAAATAAACCAGAACGCAGTTTCTTTTCCATCCATTTCTCCCGTGTTGCTGACTTCTACCTGCACTGTTAATTTTTGGTTCCTTTTAACAACAGTTTTGTTAATGCTCACTTTGCCATAACTATAATTTGTGTAGCTAAGGCCATGGCCAAACCAATACATCGGCTCTGATGAGATATCTTGATATCCGCCAAGTTTTGGTCTTGCAGATGATCGCATGTTATAGTAAATAGGGATTTGGCCAGTGGCCAGCGGAAAGGTAATGGCCAATTTTCCCGAAGGGTTAACCTTTCCCGAAACGATCTCTGCAACGGCACTACCTCCAGCAATACCTGGTTGCCATATTTCTAGAATGGCATCGGCACTTTTGTCTAATGAGCTGAGCTCTATTGGTCTCCCATTTGAAATTACCAAGACGATGGGTTTTCCGAGTGTTTTTAAACGAGCTACCAAGCGCTCTTGTATGGCTGGTAAAGCAAGTGTAGACCGTACCGCATTTTCACCGCTCCACTTTTTCATTTCGCCGATACACACCACAATCAATTCTGATTTTCTTGCGGCGGTTAACGCTTCATCGAAACCACTTTCATCATTTCCCTCAAAAGCACAGCCTTTTGCATAGTTAATCGTGCTGTTATTGCCAATTATTTTGGTGAAGCCATCAAATATAGTTTCTACACTTTCGGCAATCCCTTGGCCTTCCCATGAACCCATTATGTTTACACTGTCCTTAACCATTGGACCAATCAGTGCAATTTGTTTGGTATTAGGTGAAATAGGCAGGGTTTTATTATTGTTTTTAAGGAGTACCATCGATTCTGAGGCTAGTTGTGCTGCAATGGCCATACTTTCCTTTTGGTAATAGCGACTTTTTTCGGGCAATTCCTCTACATAAGGTTTGTCGAAAAGGCCCAATCTAAATTTTACCCTTAGTATTCTCCGCACCGCTTCGTCTAACTGGGCCATCGATATCTTTCCTTCCTTGATTAAGATGGGTAAATTTTCCACGTATACGTTATCAACCATGTCCATTTCAACTCCTGCCACAAAAGATTTTTCAGCTGCCTGTTTTTTATCTTTTGCAAATCCCTGGGGAATGAGGTTTTCAACAGATCCCCAGTCAGAGACAACAAAGCCATCGTGTTTCCATCGTTTCTTCAGAATCTCCGTTAAGGTGTAGGGGTTTGCCGAAGCTGGAATCCCGCTAATGTCATTAAAGGCGCTCATTAATGTAGCGGCACCAGCTTTTACGCCGGCATGGAACGGAGGTAAGAAGTTTTCCCAAAGCGTTTGCGCCGAAACGTCTGCATAATGATAATCTCTTCCTCCCTCAGAAAGGCTATAGCCAATATAATGCTTTAAACAGGCGGCAATCGAAAATGGGTCTGATAGGTTTTTGCCTTGATAGCCCTTGACTGTAGCCACGCAAAACATACTGTTTGCGTAAACGTCTTCCCCGTAGCCTTCTGCAACTCTTCCCCATCTTGCATCTCTGGCAACATCAACCATTGGTGAGAAGGTCCAGTCTACCCCAGATAGTTTTGACTCCTTTGCAGCAACCGCCGAAGCTTTGCTAACTAGATCGAGGTTCCAAGAACAGGCTTGTGCCAGCGGGATAGGGTATACCGTTCGGTAACCGTGTATCACATCAAAACCCATCAAGATGGGAATCCCAAGTCTCGAACCTTCAATTGCCTTTCGCATGATTTGGTTTCGGTAAACAGGGTTAATGCTTCTATAGATCAACGAACCTATTTCTGGTCTAACGGCTTTTTCTATCGCTTCAATATTGTTCTCATTTGCATTTTTGCCATAAGTCCACTGGTTTGTCTGAAGTATTTTTTCCTCCACTGTCATTCTTTTGAGCAGGTCTTGAATCCTGTTTTCGATAGAAGCCTCTTTTTGCCGATAAATAGGTATTGCAGTTGTTTTATGCTGCTGTGCCTTACCCTGCTGCGTAAGGATCAACATCAACGAACCACAACAAATCATTGTTTGTCTGGGTTTCCACCCACCGCAGGCTCTTTTGGAAAATGTCTTTTTTGCAAGGCAGATCAATTTCAGGTAACCATTTGTGGCCACGTAGCGCATTGAGGATAGTGAACTCATTTTACAGGAAGTAGTTGTTTATAATTTGGTTTAATAATCTTATGGCAAACATGATAAGATATTTACAAGTTATAGGGCTATAGACGTGCTAATTGAGGGTGTATAACGTATTTTTTGTCTTTTATAGGCATTAAAATCAACTAAAAAGCCTTTTTTTAGCTATCAAATCACTTTTTCATTTATAAAGCTTCGGAGATGAGAACATTTCACTTGGCACAATTGATCGCCCATACATATAGCTATGTTTGGATATGGACTGATGATAATGGAAGAAACGTTTTTGATTTGTGTTTTTAATTGTGTTGCTTTAGTCAATAATAACCAGATATAGGCTTTGATGAATTTAGGTAAGTATTGCTTTTTTGTATTTTTCTTTTTCAGCTCAGTCTACCTGAGGGCACAAACGCTTAATTTTAAGCATATTTCCTATAAGGAAGGGCTTGTACAAAGCCCAATCTCCACATTGATACAAGATGACAGGGGATTTATCTGGTTTGGAAACTTTAAGGGTTTAACTAGGTATGATGGCTATGAATTCAAAACTTTTATATTTGATGAAAAAGATGTTAAAAGCCTAAGCAGCAATAGGGTAAATGTAATTTATCAAGACACCAGGAAAAATCTTTGGATAGCAACCGCTAATGGCTTCAACCTGTACCAGAAAAACACCGAAAATTTTAAACGCATTGATATCCTTGAGATAAAGGGAGGTAGAAATTACATTTCATCTCTGGTTGAGGACGGCGAAGGTAACATGTGGGTCGGCACCTTTGCTGGTATTCGAAGGTTAAACAAAAAAACGCTCAGACTAGAAGAAGTTTTTAGCTCACCAGAAGATGAGGCTTTGGCAAGTAAGGCCATCTTCTCCTTATTTTTAGATAAGGATAAAAATATTTGGGCTGGTACAAAGCTGGGGATTAGGCGATTTGACCCTAAAACAGTTAAGCAACTTCCATTGCCAGCTTCTTTTGCTGATGTTAAGGAACTGAAGGTTTTGGTAACCAAGCAAGGTAACGATGGTAAGTTCTGGTTCGGAACCGAAACTGGGGGAGTCTTTAGCTTTAGTGAAGGCGAAAATACAGTCACCACCTATACTTCGGATTTGAATAACCCTGCCACCCTTACTTCAAACTGGGTAAAGGATATATTGATTTATGACAAGGCCCATATTTGGTTTGCCACAAGAAATGGCATCAGCATCTTAGATACCGAAACTGGTAAATTCTCCAACCACAGGCACGATCCTGCTAACTTAAACAGCTTAAGCGATAATTCCATTTGGAGTTTTTTCAAAGATAGGGCAGGCTGTGTTTGGGTAGGTACATTTGCTGGCGGCATTAACTTTTATTATAGGGGAAATGCAAACTTCAAGAACATTGGAGAAAGCATAGGCGGTAACCTAGGTTTGAATCATCCCTTGGTAAATGCGGTTTCAGAAGACAAGGACGGCTCTTGGTGGATCGGAACCTTTGGCGGCGGCTTGGGACACATCAGTGCAGATCGGAAAAATAGTGAGCATTTCTATGTGCGTTCTAGCACCCAGTCTAGAACAAGGAACGGAATAAAGTCACTTGCAGATGATGGCAGAGGGAATTTATGGATTGGTTCGCTTGATGGTCTGGGGCTCTTTAATAAAGAAAATAAAACCTTTAGCTACTTCAATATTCCAGTAAAAGATGGTAAGCTGAGCGAGAACCTCATCTGCGCTATCTTGCCTGAAGGTGAGGGAGCCTGGATTGGTACCAATGGTGGCGGATTAAGGTATGTCTTGAAAAACGGAACATCTACTTTAGCAATCAGAAAAGAAGATTCCATAGAAAGTGGCCTGCCGCTAAGTGACAATTTTGTTTCTGCAATTATAAGGGACCAAAAAGGGAACTTATGGGTTGGCACACAGAATGGACTTGATTATTTCGATATAAAACAGAGGCTGTTTACCAAGGCCTACAAAAAAATCAGGAATACCAAATATCAAATTAATAATAGTAACATAACTACACTTTTCATAGACAGCAAGAAACGCCTCTGGATTGGTACAGAAGGTGGTGGATTGAATTACTATGATGAAAAGACAGAAAGGTTTTATGCCATTGGCAAGAGCTTAGGTTTGGGAGATGATGTTGTACATGCCATCGTCGAGGATGATCAACATCATTTATGGCTAAGTACAGATCTCGGGATCTATAAGGTAATGTTCAAATCTTTTCAAGTCCCTTTCTTAGAGAAGAATCTTAATATCATTGCCTATTCGGCAAGTGATGGGTTGATCAGTAACCAGTTTTCGAACAATGCGGCAATAAAATTGCGTACTGGAGAACTGCTTTTTGGCGGCATGAATGGTTTATCCGCTTTCTATCCTGAAAAAATCATCAAAAATGGTTTGGCACCCAAGGTAGCCATTACAAAGGTGTTGGTTAATAACCGAGAAGTTGGGATAGGCCAGAAGGACTCTCCGCTTCCAAGATCAATTGTTGAAGCTTCGACAATTGTGGTGCCTTATGACTATGCGAACCTGAGCTTTACCTTTTCGGCCCTTAATTTCATAAGCCAGGAAAATAACCAATATGCCTATATGTTGGAAGGTTTGTCCAATGATGAGGAATGGAAAGAAATTGGAACACAAAGAACCGTGAATTTCGCAAACCTGTCGCCAGGATCCTATATATTTAAAGTAAAAGCCTCGAACAATGATCAGGTTTGGGGAGATTTTTACAGGTCATTAAAGATAACGGTTTTACCTCCGTGGTGGGCTACCTGGTGGGCGTATCTATTATATTTTGTAGGTATTGGAGCAGTGCTGATAACGATTTTGCGTTTCTTGAGAAATAGGGCGATTTTAAAAAGGGACTTATACCTGGAACACCTCCATAACTTAAGGCAAGATGAGTTATATAAAATGAAGCTTAATTTCTTCACGAATATATCTCATGAGATCAGAACACCGCTTACCTTGATTCTTGGTCCGTTAGAAAAATTGATCACTGGAGCAGAAAGTCCAGCTGTTTCTAAATCCTTGCGCCTGATAAAGAGCAATGCAGATAGGTTGATGAAACTAGTTACCGAGCTACTCGATTTTAGAAAGGCAGAAGAAGGTCATCTAAAAATTCAGTGCGAGGTAAGTGACATTGTTGCGTTTTGTAGAGATATCTTTGGCTTTTTCGAAAATGCTGCGATGTCTAGAAATATGGAATATAATTTTGTTTCTCCCGAAGATACAATCCCAGCTTATTTCGATAAGAATCAACTCGAAAAGGTCATTTTTAACCTCTTGTCAAATGCCTTTAAGTTTACTGATGATGGCGGACGCATAACATTATCGGTAAATAACCCGGATGAAGATCAGGAATGGGTAACAATTGTGGTGTCTGATAATGGAAAGGGAATACCAGAGGGGCTCAAGGACAAGCTTTTTGAGAGTTTCTTCCAAGTAGACGATAGAGGTAGGCAAAACATAGGAAGCGGAATTGGGCTTGCATTGTCAAAAAGCATAGTCGAGCTTCATGAGGGCACTTTGAAGGTAGAAAGTGAATCTTCATCAGGCAACCAAACGGCATTTACGATATTGCTTCCAAGAAGACATGGAAATTTGGCGGTTACTGAATTGATTTCTAGGCAACCGTTAGTTGAGGATGATACGGTTGCTAATGATATGCAAGTTCAGGTAAACACTGCTGGGGTTTGCGTAGATGGATTTAGGGAAACGACCTATAAGATTATGCTCGCTGAAGATAATGATGAGTTAAGGGAATTTATCAGTGATAGCCTGAGAGATAGTTACCAGGTCATAGAATTTGCTAACGGTGAAAAAGCTTGGGCGTCGCTAGCACAGGAATTGCCTGACCTGATTATTAGTGACATCATGATGCCTGGAATAGATGGGCTTGAATTCTGCAAAAGGGTTAAGCTAAATGAGGCTACCAATCATATACCCTTCATTTTATTAACGGCGAAAGCATCGGTGGAAAATCAAATGGATGGTTTGTCAATTGGAGCTGACGTTTATATATCCAAACCCTTTAATTTTATGATCCTGGCTCAAAACATCAAGAATTTGATTAGGGCACAAGAAATACTTAGAGAGAAGTTTACGCAAAGAATCGTGTTAGAACCAACAAATATGGTGATTACCACACCAGAAGAAAAGTTTATACACAAGCTTATGGAAATCATAGACAAGCGACTCGATGACTCACTCTTTGATGTTAATGCGTTGGTTAGTGAGATTGGGATGAGTAGGACAGTTCTTTATAAAAAGGTACAGACACTTACCAATTTTCCCGTTGCTGACTTGATTAAACAGATGAGGTTGAAAAGGGCAGCAACCTTGTTAAAAACCACTTCATTCAATATTTCTGAGATAACCTTTATGGTTGGCCTTAACGATAGGAAACATTTTAGCAAGGAATTTAAGAAGCAATATGACCTTACCCCATCAGAGTATGTGAAGGTTCATAAAGAATCAAATGCTTAAATAGGTAACAATGCCTTTATCTCACCCAATTACTTTTTCTTCGCTTGTTAGCTTTACTCGTTAGTGAACATCAACTTCATTAAGTTTTTTCTTTCGGTACCAACAACTAGGTTTTTATTCCCTAATACGATTTTACTTTCTTCACCAACTGCCCCAGGAGCTGGTTCATGGTTGTTTGGCATATTTGACACCTTAATTGCGTACGGATGATGTCCTGTTGTTAAGCGTCTTAAAATCATATTTGTCTGTTTATTTAAATGAATAAACATAGCTAACCAAATAAATAACCAAATAGATTAAAATGAATAATCTTTACAAGAAGAGAATTTTAATGTGCAAAGTCTTTTTTGAGAACCATTTAAGATTGTTGATCATTACCAGTCTCTGTTTTTTCAGCTTGGAACTACAGGCACAGGATTTCACCGTTTCAGGTACAGTAAAAGACGCACAGGGAAATACGTTTCCAGGGGTAAGCGTGGTGGTGGATGGTACAAAAATTACCACCATAACCGATCAGAATGGAAAATACAGCATCACTGTTGCCACAAAAAATGCCACGTTGGTGTTTAAGTATGTTGGTTTCACAGAACAGCGCATTGCAGTTGGAGATCAGAAAGTTGTGGACGTCTCCTTAAATGCAAGCACAAGTTTACTTAACGATGTGGTCGTGATTGGATACGGGACACAGAAAAAGTCTGATGTAACTGGTTCTGTGGCTTCAATAAAGCCAGAAAATGCTACTAGAAATGCGACTTTAGACGTTTCTGAAATGTTAAGGGGCAAGGCAGCCGGTGTTCAGGTAACGACCAACGATGCCGGTCCTGGTGGCTCATCAAGTATCATCATCAGGGGAAGGAGTTCACTTGGTGCAGATAACAGTCCCATTGTAATTGCCGATGGGGTAAGAATAGGTGCAATCAATGACTTGAACCCGAACGATATCGCGTCAATTGAAATCTTGAAAGATGCTTCGGCGCAAGCGATCTATGGAGCGAGAGCATCAAATGGGGTAATCTTGATTACTACAAAGAGGGGTAAAACTGGAAGAACGACTATCAATTATGGCGGCTACTACGGTACCCAGACAGCAAACAGAAATTTTGATGTTTATACTGGTGCCGAATTTGCTCAGTTGAAACGTGAAGCAGATAGGGCGGTTAACAATAACATCACAAGAAAAGATAATTTAATATTTAGCGCTGATGAATTAGCGGCAATCGCGGAAAATAGATCCATCAATTGGTCTAAGGAAGTATTACAACCTGCAACCATTCAAAATCACGACCTCAGCTATTCGGCAGGAACTGAAAAGACAAAACTTTATGTGGGAGGTAATTTTCAGAATATGAGGGGATTGGTGCCAACTACTAAAATCACAAAGGGAACACTTAGGGCAAACCTAGACCAAGATTTAACAAGTTGGTTAAAGGTAGGCCTTAATACTTCTTTTCAGACTTCAAAGTCGAACGACCCTGATGTAGGCGGAATAGTTCGCCAGATTGTAACGGCATCACCGTTAGGTAATATCTATAATGCGGATGGAACGCTAAATGTTCGTCCCGGAGGAAACCAAGAGAGTTTCAATCCGTTGTTGAATTTACAGGAAACCATCAACGACAAAAGGTCTCGTAATGACATCCTCAACATATATGTTGATGTGACCCCATTTAAAGGTTTCACAAACCGAGTTAATGCAAGTCGTAGATCATGGAATTACAAAGAATCAAATTATAACACTAAGTTATCTGAAAGTGGCGTAGCCAGCGGTACCGCAAATGGATTTATCGCCTTTCAGGACAATGTGGAGTGGCAGGTTGAAGACATCATAACCTACAAGAAAAAGATGGACAAACATACCTTGGATTTCACCATAGTAGGTAGCATAAGTCAACAAGATGCCACCAATTTTAGAAACAATTCGTCGCAGATCCCGAATGATATACTTGGTATCTATGGCTTACAAACAGCATTGATCAATACGCCAACTATTGGGGGGAACAGCCGTAAACTCGTTTCAGGTGTAGGTCGTGTGCAGTATGATTATGCTTCAAAATATTACCTTACCCTAAGTGCGAGGGCAGATGGTTCGTCTGTGTTTGGAGCGAATAATAAGTGGGGTTATTTTCCTGCCGTGGCCTTGGCCTGGAACATCCACAATGAGGATTTTTTAGCTTCATTTAAGCAGTTATCCAACCTTAAACTAAAATTGAGTTATGGTAGCGTTGGTAATGAGGCCATCGCGCCTTATGGTAGCTTGAGTTTGGCAGATCAAAGGGATTACATCTTGGGAACTGGACAGGTTTCAGGTTATGCGCCAGGCACTTTTTTACCTAACCCGAATTTGAAGTGGGAAACTTCAACTACTTTAAATGCAGCCCTTGATTTTGGCTTTTTTAATGGAAGAATAACTGGTACCATAGAATATTATGACAAAAGTACCACAGATCTTTTGGTTACGCAAACACTTAACCAAACAACTGGATACCAATTTCAGCGCAACAACATTGGAGAAATACAGAATAAAGGTATAGAACTTCAGTTAAACGCGATGGCCGTGCAAACAAAAGACTTTAAGTTAGACTTTGGCGTGTTATTCTCGAGAAACAAGAACAAGATTGTTAGTTTATATGGAAAAGACAATGACGGTAACGGGGTAGAGGATGATGACCTAGCAAACAACTGGATCATTGGTCAGCCCGTCTCTATCTTCCGACAGCCGAAATATGTAGGTGTTTGGCAGGGAACCGAGGTTTACCCGGGTTCTTCATTTAATGCAACAACTGGTAAATGGGAAATTGGTGGTGTGCAGGCGCCCGTAGCCATGGTAAATGGAGTAGCGATAAAAGATCCATTCACAGGGAAGGCCCCGATACCAGGAACGGTAAAATTGGAAGATAAGAATAACGATGGAAAAATCGATGCCGCGGATAACTACGTCACCTCTCAGTACCCAGCTTGGAATGGCTCATTAAATTTAAGTGCATCCTACAAGGGTTTCGATTTATCAATGGATATATATACAGTTCAGGGCATAACAAGGAACAATCAGTTTTTATACGATTACACTGCAGGAGGAGATTTGCGGGGGAATAGAAATGGTATAAAGGTAGATTACTGGACTCCAGAGAATCCTTCAAACACTTATCCGCAACCAAACGCAGGTACATCGCCTCCGGGCATGTTTAATTTAGGCTTACAAGATGCTTCTTATTGGAGATTGCAGAACGTTACCATAGGCTACAGCTTCCCGTCAAAGATAACTTCCAAACTAAAAATCTCAAGCCTGAAGCTTTATGCAACTGGGCAAAATCTGTACACCAGCACAGATTATCAGGCATATAGTCCAGAACAAGACTTATATGCTTATCCAATGACTAAAAATTTCATTTTTGGATTGAAGTTCGGTCTGTAGGCGTTGGTTTAATGATTTGATGAATAATTGATTTTAAAAGATTAAAATGAAAAATTTAAATAAAGTAATACTTGCAGTGACGTTAGGAACAACATTGTTATTCTCTTCCTGCAAAAAATATTTAACTGAAGAGAACTTTACGCAAATTGGCTCAGATGTTATCTATAAAGATGAAGCGGGCTTAACTGTTGGGCTTGGTGCGCTTTACAATTTGCAACGTGCCTATGAAAGGGTAAGTGATGCAACTGGGCTTACACAGAATAACCTTTGGGTTTATTGTGCCGATGATCTTGGTAGCACAAGGACTTTTAACGATGCGCAAATCTACAAGGCAAACATGACCCCTGCCAATTTTCCACGAGGTAAATGGGCGTCTGGCTATCAATTGATTGATAGGGCCAGTGCAATTATAGTGAATGCCAGGAAGATTGGTTTTTCTTCAGATGCGACTAAACGAAGGTTGATTGCAGAAGCAAGTGTGATAAGGGCAATGACTTTTTTCAAGTTATATGAACTGTATGATAATATCTTATTGGATACCATTCCAACAACGGTTGAAAACTATAATGATCCAGTTGACTATAGACCAGCACAAAAAGCTGATGTATTTAAACAAATCAACAATGACTTAGATTACGCCATTGCAAATCTTTCTTATACAGCAAAGGCAGGTCAGGTAAACCTTGGTTTGGCCCGTCATTTAAAAGCTCAAGTAGCTTCTTGGCAGGGAGATTGGGCAACGATGGCATTACAGTGTGATGAGATAATCAGCAAGGGTGGATACACTTTGTTGCCTGTCGAACAAGTTTTCGGAGCAGACGTGAACCACAAGGAATCAATTTTTGTCTATCAGTATGATGAGCTAACAGGCGGCTCTGATGCCTTGGCTGGTGGAAGCAACCATGCATTGAGCGCTGTCTTCACGGCAAGGTATTATGAAATGCCAGGAAACCATATGATTGAAGACAATAACTGGGGAGGTAACTCGTATGCATGGACAACACCGAACTTTTATCTAAAAAGATTAATGGGATGGAATGAGGTAACCGGCTTATCTCCAGACAAACGTTTCGCTGCCTATTTTTATCCAGATACGGTAATTGGCAATAAACCGGGAGATCCATTTTTCGGTCTAAAATTACCAGCATCATCATATCCCGGTGGCACTTCGAATGCAGGTGGAAACTATCGCCAGTACCATTGGAGCGTGAAGAAATTCCAGGATTTTAGTAAACCTAGCGGAAGGGCTGCTAGCTGGAAGGATGTTATTGCCTACAGGTTTGCTGAAACGCTTTTAATGGGTGCGGAAGCCCATTGGAGAATGACTGGAAATGCCGCCAATCCGACTGCGCTGGGTTATATCAATAGGGTTAGGGCTAGGGCAGGAATGCCTAACTTTACGCTCATAGACCAGCAAACCATCTTAGACGAATCTGCCCGGGAGCTTGCCTTTGAAGGGGGGCGCTGGTTCCTGTT
>SEDG01000929.1 GCA_004295885.1 Pedobacter sp.
AATCACTAAAAGCATGTTCTCCGTATACGGCTTGTCTTTCTGCGTGGTGTCTTGTAGATGTGTAAAGCTATATCTTACTCGTGCTAAAGCCTTATCTGAAGTTTGTGCAAAGGCAGCTACTGTAGTTGCCAATGCTAAAAAAGTGGTTAAAAAGGTTTTCATTTTATGTTTGTTTGGTTTATTAATATTATTTGTCAGTATGACCTTGTCGAAGACTCTTTCTTAAATACTCCAAATTCTTCGACAGGTTCAGGATGACAGTCGATTTTAGGTTTTATTTCTTCTCAGGTAATTCAATCGGATTATTTAATACAATTTTTGGTAAAGCTGGTCCAGACATTGCATAGCCAGTTACTGTGATGATACCTTCTTTGCTACCTGCCATTTGAGTTTTCATAAATCCCTGTGGGTCTTTGTCTCTGGCTTCTTTTAGCTTGTCTAATTCTTTTCTGTTTGCTTTTATCGCATCTGCGGGAAGTTTAATTTCATTTCCTAAATACGGACTAACACCATTAACACCGCCAGCTCCAGCACTAAAAACAGCAACACCTCCATCAGACATGGTTATTTGTGTTCCGCTATTTACACTTGGTTTTGCAGGCTCGGTTTGTGTCTCGCTCACATTTTCCATTCCTGCGAATTGGAAGGAAACAGTTTTGGTATCATCGTATGCTTCGATGATTAAACCAGGTAGACCATTTAATTTCCAAGGCCCGCTCTGGAAAGGTAACTGTGTGGCGTACCAGGCCGTCCAGTTTCTGCCTTTAAAAGTTGTTGTAGCTTTTTGACAATGAACTCCAGAAAAACTGATGGTATCTTTTGTGATTTTCCAATTGATTTTTGTAGATGGTTCTTCTACCAAATAGTAATTGTAAACTCGCTCCTTAGTATAGAATTTATTCTCTTTGGCGAAGTAGAAATAATCTGTTGAAGAAGTAGGAGTGTAGCCAGTGCTTTTAATAGTAATACTTACATTAGCATTACCAGCTTGATTTTTCATTTGTTCCTCTATCTGCTTTTTTC
>SEDG01000014.1 GCA_004295885.1 Pedobacter sp.
CCATCACTTCCTGCCTACCGCAGGCAGGCAAGTCCTCGGTCTCGTTCCTCAACCTTGCGGGCTTTCCGTTTTGTCGGGTCTAGTTTACCTAGGTTAACCTAAGTAAATTAAACCTGACATGAGCGAGCACGAATTCCAATTTTTTCAATTGGGATGAGTAAAGCGGATGGCGGGGCTTTCGGTTCCGATGAAAAACTGAATTGTTTTTCTAGAACTAATTTGCTATACCAAACCTGCGAGGTTATTTCTTATTTCCAAACAACCAAGGCAATAAATCTGCTTCAGCAAAAGCACTATCCCAACTATTATGGTTTGCTTTTGGGTAAATAGTGTACTTAGGTTCCTGACCTAATTTTCTCAGCTCTCTAAAAACGCTATAGGACAGTTGCGGGTTAACTACATCATCTAATCCGCCATGGAAAATCCACATTGGAACATTTTTGTATTTTTTTGCATTGGCAATTTTATCGCCCCCGCAAATTGAAAACGCTGCGGCAAAAGTTTTGGGTTTACGCCTTAAAATCTCGAAAGTCCCCATTCCGCCCATAGATAAACCACCTACATAAATTCTGCTTTTCTCCGCATACGTTTCATTAACAACTTTATCTGTTAATTTTAATAGCAAACTCATCGCCTTTGTTGCTTCGCCTCCTTTTTGAAAGGTAAAAAAGCGTTTAGTGTTAATTGTTTCAATTTCTACATTAGACCAATAACTTTCTTCGGCACATTGTGGAAAAATAACAATTGAAGGGAAATTCTTTCTAAAACCATCAGTCAAGAACATTTTAGAGCCGTGAGTTAATTGTTTCTCATTGTCATTCCCGCTTTCACCTCGGCCATGTAAAAAGAAAACCACAGGATACTGCTTGTTCGCATCGAAGTTTTCAGGATAAAGGATACGATACTTTAAGGTATCAATTCCCTGAATGAAATTCTCTTTTTTAAATTTTGATAAGTCTTGAGCAAATGCCGAAGAGATTATTATACAAAGAATAAGAATTAGGGATGCTCTTTTCATAATTTTTAAAAATAGATATAAAGATATTTATAAAAGAGGTGTCATCCTGAGCGTAGTCGAAGGAAGTTTGTGTTGCTTATAATTAATTAAAAGTCTTCAACTACGCTCAGACAGACAATTTGTAACTTTACTTTACTAGTTTAAAATTAGCTTCCTTAACATCCCTTGAATTCGTGCCAACAAACACTTTAAAATCTCCAGGTTCTGCCACAAATTTAAGATCGCTATTGTAAAATTTCAAAGTTTCTTCATTTAAAGTGAAGGTTGCCGTTTTGCTTTCACCTGGTTTTAAGGAAATTTTTAAAAATCCTTTTAGCTCCTTAACGGGTCTAGTGATAGAACCCACCAAATCTCTAGTGTACATTTGTACCACTTCTTCTCCCTCGAACTTGCTAGTATTGGTTACCGTTACTGTTGCCGTAATTTGTTGTTTAGGTTTTAATGTATTAGAACTCAATTTAATATCACTATAACTAAAAGTAGCATAACTTAATCCGAAACCAAATGGATATAATGGGTCATTACTTACATCTAAATAATTGGAACGGAATTTCTCGAACCATTTTCCATCTGCCAATGGGCGACCAGTATTTTTATGAGCGTAATAAAGAGGGATTTGACCAACATTCTGAGGGAAAGTGGTGCTTAATTTTCCTGAAGGATTTACATCACCAAATAAAACATCAGCAATAGCATTTCCAGCTTCGCTACCAGGAAACCAAACACTTAAAATGGCTGGAATATTTTCTTGCTCCCATTTTAAGGCTAAAGGACGACCAGTAAATAACACTAACACTATTGGTTTACCAGTGTTAGCTAGTTCTTTTAACAAGTTTTTTTGTGTTTCTGGAATTTCAATGTTAGAAACACTGCTGCTTTCTCCACTAAACTCAGAACCTTCGCCCATTACAGCTACAATTACATCAGATTTTTTTGCAACATCCAAAGCTTCCTTAATCATATCAGCTTCTGAACGAGAATCATGTTTATAGGTAGGATTATGAACATTTACATAACGATGTTCTAATGCAGAATCTGCTAAAAAGTTAGAACCTCTGGCCATTAATACTTTTGCATTCGTTCCCAGCGCATTTTTTAAGCCTTGTAAAACTGTTACAGATCTATCTAATAATGCTGCAACACTCCAAGTACCGTACATATTAGCTGTATTATCTGCTAATGGACCGATTAATCCAATGGTTCCTGATTTTTTTAATGGTAATACGTTGTTGTTGTTTTTAAGCAGCACAAAACTTTTGGCTGCTATATTCCTTGCTACAGCACGATTTTCTGGCGTGAAAACTTCTTTTTCTGCTCTAGTGACATCACAAAATTTATAAGGATCTGTGAATAAGCCCAACTTGTATTTTGCCTCTAAAATTAAGCGACAAGCATTATTAATTTGAGCGATGGTCACTTTTTTCTCTGCCAATGATTTTTTAAGTGTTCCTAAAAAGCCATTTCCAACCATATCCATATCAATACCAGCATTTAATGCTAGAGCAGAAACAGCTTGTAAATCTCCCATTCCGTGTTCAATCATTTCAGGAATACCAGTATAGTCAGTTACAACAAAACCTTTAAAACCCCATTGGTTTCTTAATACATCGGTCATCAACCATTTGCTGCCCGTTGCTGGAATTCCCTCTACTTCATTAAAAGATGCCATGATACTTGCAGAACCAGCATCAACAGCAGCTTTGTAAGGAGGCAGGTACTCGTTGTACATTCTTACACGGCTCATATCAACTGTGTTATAATCTCTGCCAGCTTCTGCTGCTCCATAAAGCGCATAGTGTTTAACACAAGCTAGAATTTCATTGTTCGCTTGCAGCCTACCTTGATAACCCGTTACCATTGCTTTTGCAATCTGCGAACCTAAGTATGGGTCTTCACCACTACCTTCAGAAACGCGTCCCCAACGCGGGTCTCTAGAAATATCCACCATAGGTGAAAAGGTCCAATTAATTCCGCTTGCACTTGCTTCTATTGCGGCTATTCTTGCTGATTTTTTTACAGCGTCCATATCCCAAGTACAACTCATACCTAAAGGGATTGGAAATACTGTGTTGTAGCCATGAATTACATCCATCCCAAAAAGCAACGGAATTTTTAAGCGACTATTTTCTACTGCAATTTTCTGAACGTCTCTGATTTTATCTACACCTTTTATGTTAAATAGCCCTCCAACTTGGCCAGCCTTAATGTTTTTGCTGATATCTGAACTATTTGCCTGACCAGTTGTAATATCTCCTGAGCTAGGTAAATTCAATTGTCCAATCTTTTCGTCAACTGTCATTTTAGACATTAGATTGCTAATGAAATTATCCATTTTTTGCGTTGCAGGGTTAACAGTTTTTTTCTGTTGTGCAAAGCTTGACGAATAGGAGAGTGCTAGTAAAATAATTAGGAGTTTGATTTGTTTCATTTTATATGTGTTTTCTGTGTTGTTATTTTTTGTAGGTAAAACCAAGTTTATCTAAACCATTTTGGATTTCTGGCGCACTCATAAATAAATCCCATATTAAGCCTGTTCTTCCGTTCTCTATCATCACCACTATCGGCCCCTGATCTATGCCTATATAGCGTTTTGGAAACCAATTATCTGTTTCGCTGTAAGCATCATAAAACCCAAATTCTCCCCAGACTTTGTCTGCCATATTTTCATATAGGTTTCTAATCACTTGCATACTTTCTTTGGGCGTGTAAGGGTAAGAAGAGAGCGCTGCAGTTGGACTAATAACTCCGAAGTCCTCATTAGGCATATGCGCTGCATAACCTTTTACAGAATAACTGGCAGTTAAACCCCATGAGTTTGCACCATAGCCTTTAAAGCCTTTTGGATTAGCAATAGCGTAGTCGTAATTTATTAAAGTATGATTTTTATTCTCTTCCCAATAATCGGCATATTTATCTTTTAATCCTTTAGGATTTAGAGCCAAGTAAGAATAATGTGCCCAAAAAAGGGGCCCGACACTCTGTCCAACGACATTATGTTTTAACTTAATGGGATGAACATACATAGAAAAACTAGTATTTATTGCGCCACCTTTGGCCCAACCCTCATGGTAAACTTCTGCAGGAACGCCGTGAGTAGGAGAGCAGGCAGCCAACACATAGGTAATCAAACACTCATTATAACCGGTAATAGCGAAATTCATTTTCCAACCAGAAACGGGCGACCAGTGCCAATACAAAACATTTTGATCATTTTGCCTGTAAAAATTCCAATCTATTCCTTTCCAAAGTTCATCAGCTTTTTTAGCTAAATCTTTTTCTTCGGCATTACCATTTGCATAATACTGTCGTACACAAATTAAAGCTTGAGCAAGAAAAGAAGTTTCAACCAAATCTCCAGCATCATCATTTTTTCCGAAGGGTTTTGGTTTACCACTTGGTAACATCCAATGTGGCCAAGCCCCATGAAACCTATCCGCTTTTGCCAAAAAATCTAAGCCCTTTTTTAAGTGCTCGTAACCTTGTTTTTTGGTAATAAATTTACGTTCAATAGCTACAATAGTTCCCATTATACCAAAACCACTTGCGCCAGTGGCAATAATATCCTTATCATTTTGAGGGTAAACATTATCGCTATGATAGCGCTCTTTAGAAAGTCCTGAAATAGGTTCGGCACCTTCGTAAAAATACTTGTAAGTTTGTTTTTGAACTAAAGTAAGTAGTTGGTCATCACTCAATTCTTTCTGAGTTCCAACTTTGCTTTTTTGCTGTGTACTACAGCTGCTCAGTATAACGAATAAGATAAGGGTATATAAAAGTCTCATTTGTATGTTATTATAGGTTAGGACTGCTAAAGCCTAAATTTTTCATTCCAGTTTTAATTTCTGGGGCACTCATGAATAAATTCCAAAGTAACTTACTGCGATGATTTTCTATCATCACAATGATTGGTCCTTGGTCAATTGCTAAGGTGGAGGTAGCAAACCATGGATCACTTAATTTGAATGCATCAACAAAGCCGTAATCCGACCATATTTTGTCTCCTAGTTTGTAATAGAAAAACTTAAGTGCCGCCATAGACTCGTTAGGTGTATAGGGAAAAGATGACAAAGCTGCAGTAGGCGCAATTACGCCTAAATCATTTGTCGGGGAACTTGCAGCATATCCATTAGGAATATCACTAGCTGTTAAACCCCAGCATTCGGGGCCGTAGCCAACTTGTTTAGCAGGATTAGCTACACAATAATTATAGTTGATTTGTGTGTGAGCTTTAGTCTGTGTCTCATAATTTGCGTAAGCATCTACCAAACCAAAAGGATTTACACCTAAAAAGGTATAGTGCTCTAAAAATAAAGGGCCACCATTGGCAGCACCCAGCGGCAGTTGTACACCGTAATAAGAATTTCCATTTTTCATTGCACCACTTCTTGCCCAGCCTAAATCATAAACAGATTTAGGTATTGAATAAGTTGGAGATGCCGCTGCCAATATATATGTATTTAGTGCTTCGTTCCAGCCTTGTAGGGGTAAATTTAGGTCCCAATTATAATTAGGACTCCAATGCCAGTACAAAACATTGCTACCATCTTTTCTAAACCATGACCACTCAACGCCGTTGTAAATTGAAGTGATATCTGCTCTAAGTGTGATTTCCGCGGCATCGGAACCTGTGAAATATTGACGAGCAGTAATTAAACCTTGCATTAGGTATGAGGTTTCTACTAAATCTGCTCCATTATCTTTAGTACTAAACGGAATTGTTGCTCCAGTTACTCCATTTAACCAATGAGGATAGGCACCATGATATCTGGTAACATTGTTCTTTAGAAAACTTACAATTTTTTGCATCCTTGCTAAGCCTTCTGCTCTTGTAATAAAGTTTCTGCTGATACCGGTAACAATTGCCATCGCACCAAAACCAGAACCACCTGTAGTCACGATATCCCCAGATGTATTTCTTTCTCTTGCTAAACCACTTGTTGGATGCCCAAAATCCCAGAAATATTTAAAGGTTTGCCGCTGTACGAGGGTTAAAAGTTCATCATCAGTAATGCGAGCAAATTTATCACTAGTATCTAACCCAGAGATTAAGGTAATATTAACTGGGTTGATAAGACTTCCTCCTCCAGAAGATTTTAAATTATTGGATATGCTTAGCGTATAGCTGGTGTATGATTTAAAATCACTTTGTGGTGTGATGATGACAATTTTGTTTCCATCTTGATAAGTTATCGACAACGGCATCGTGTTTCCAGAAGCATCCTTCAAGGAAATACCGCTTGAAACTGTAGCAGTATTTATTCCTTCAGTAAAAGTAAATTTGATGATAGGTTTTAGGTTTGCCACATTGTATTTGAGCGTACCGTTATAAACATCGTTTACCGTAAACGATAATGAAGTATCACTGTTCGGGGCAGAATCAGTTTTACTTTTCTTACAGCCTATGCCAAAAAACAACAAAGAAAAAGCCAACAAAGTAGCGGCAAATTTTGAGTGCGCTTTGATATAGTTAAACTGCATAGAAACGGTTTGGGTTTTATTAAACACAGTACTGCTGATTTGCAGTACTGCGTTCTGAAATTTATTTACCAGCTATACCTAGGTTATACAGAGTAGATATGTAAGCCTGTGGAAGGTTTGTGTTGAATATTCTAACCTCATCAATTGAGCCTGTCATTGCGCCGAAATTTGTATCTGCATTTACAGACTTGCCAGGAATTAGGTTGTAATTTGCACCCATAATTATTTCATTAGGCTCAAATGAATTGAAAAGGTTGTTGCCAGTGCCCCTGCTTGGGTAATTGCCTACTTTTATAGCGTTTGCCCAGATGTCAAATATTCCCGAAGCACCGTCATAAGTAATCACCAAATGCACCCATTTATTTGCGCCAATTTTTGGCGATAGATTAGTAGCGCCGTAGTTATTGATGTTGTCTTGTTGACCACCAGATAATGTTGTAAAATAAGGGTGAATTTGAATATAATCAGTGTTAGAAGCGGGATTAGCATTGGTTTCTAAAATAAAATCAAAATTGCCATTAAATAATCCTGGCCTAGCTATTTGAAAAAGCATCGTTTTTTTAGAACCATTATTTAAAATTTGCACCCATTCACTTATGGTAAAACTTTTTAAGGCAGCAGTTTTAAACGCATCAAACTGTTTGCCGTAGTACAGGTAGCCTGAATTTAAAGCCAAGGCTTGTCCCTTAATTCCCGCTGCGATAAAGGTATCATTTAACGTAGATGTAGGAGCTGAGTTGGTTTTGATCTCATTTTTTGTTCCGTCGAAAGACCAATAAGCCACCAAATTTTTCGCATAAATTTCATCCGATGAGCTAAACCCATCTATTTTACCAACATAGCTCGTTGGATCAACATCAGGCAAATCATTTGGATTTCCGTCTTTTTTACAAGACGAGAAAATAGCAGTAGCTAGCACTAAACTAAGCACACAGCCTTTTGTATGTAATTTTGAAAATTTCATTTTTATAATTTAAAAATTAATAGCCTGTATTTTTGGTTAACACACCTTTACTTAAATCGATTTGAGTTTGAGGAATAGGTAATAAATTATCACGTGTAGCAACAAACCCAGTTCTACCTGCAGCAGTCAACACATTTTGTGATATTCCCCATCTTACTAAATCGAAGAATCGATCGTATTCCATTGCCAATTCAATTCTTCTTTCTTGTTGAATGGCTGTACGTAAAACCCCTTGATCTGTAGTTACAATGTTCGGTAAAATTGCAGCGTTGCCATTTCTAGCTCTAGCACGAACACTATTTAATGCTGCCAATGCAGCGGTAGTATTTGCTACACCTCCAACTTCGTTTGCAGCTTCGGCATACATCAAAACCACATCAGCATAACGTAAAATCCGAATGTTCATCCAGTAACCAGACCTGTTATTGTAAGCTGCCCTCATTGCAGGGTTTGTATATACCTTGTGGTTATAGATTGGATTAGCCCAGGTAGTTGCAGTGTTTTCACCATAAACGGTTTGGTAAGTTGTTGTTGCGGTACTTCTGTATAAGAAAGTTCTTGCTTTACGAGGATCACCTGGTTCGTAAGCAGCTTCTAAGTTACTTGTCGGTACATTCCATCCGAAGCCTAAATTCCAAACACCGCCATCTCTTACACCTTGAAACTGGTTGATTTGTACCCCGTTTGCTTCCGGTATAGCAGCACTTGCCGTTGCCTGTACTTCAAAAACAGATTCTTTGCTGTTTTCTCCAGATTCGCCGAAAATTTTGTCGTAAGGAGTTGATAAATCATATTGACCAGATGTCATCACAATGTTTGCTGCTGCCATAGCTGAGCTCCATTTTTTTTGTGTTAAATAGGCTTTTGCTAAAATGCCATTTGCCATACCGCTTGTAGCACGACCAACAAATTTTTTATCCCAGCTAATTGGCAAGTTGGCCGCTGCAAATTGTAAATCGCTTTCGATAAAGGCATATAATTGTGCCGGTTCACTTTGTGGTACATTGATAGCTGCAACAGTAAGCACTTTATCTAACAAGGGTACTCTTCCAAAAAGGCGAACCATATTAAAGTAGGCATAACCTCTAATAAATCTAGCTTCTGCTTTAGCTTGAATCTTTGCTTGATCCGTCGCAACTACAGAGGTATTATTATCAACCTGATCTATAACTGCGTTACATTTAGCAATTAAGCTTAAATAGCCAACCCACATTCCGTTTACAAGTCCGTTGCTTGGCAAAACCGGAAATGTATCGAAACTATTGGCATCTGCACCACCGTCACCAGGTGTACTTCCTTTGTCAGCATCTTCACTTCTTACGTTGGTAGCCAAAAAGAATCCAGTACAATGAACGTCATAGTTTCTTAAATCGTTGTATGCTCCAAAAAGGAAGGTGTCAAATGGACCCGAACCTTGCGAATAAGGGTAAGTCTCTGTTGTATATTGACCTTGTTTTTCTGTGTCAAGAAATTTTCTACAACCTGTTGTTGCCGATATGATGGAAATTGAGACGAATACCATCGCAATTTTAACCTGTATTTTAATATTTTTCATTTTATTTAATTAAATGATTTTACCTAGAACGTTACGTTTAAACCGAATGAGTAAATAGCAGGTACAGGATAAACTCCATTGTCTGAACCACTTGCTAAAACGCTTCCTAATTGTGCCTCTGGACTATAACCAGTAGCTTTTGTCCAAGTTTTAAGATTTTGTCCGCTAACATAAACCCTCACTTTTTGTACGCCGATTTTGTCAAATACATTTTTACCGAGCGTATAGCCTAGTTGTAAATTGCGCAATCTGAAATAAGAACCAGACTCTAAGTAGTAAGAACTGAATAACAGGTTATTGCCACGAGAATTGTCTAAAATTGGCTCAACATTTGTAGATCCAGGGCCTGTCCAAGCATTTAACCTGTTAGTTTCGTAGTTTAAAATGGCAAAATTACTTGTACGTCTTTGGGTGTAAATTTTGTTTCCCGCAACACCTTGTCCTTCAACTATTGCGTCAAAACCTTTATAACCTACAGAAAGACTTAAACCGTAACTGTATGGAGGAAATGGTGTGCCTAAGTATTTTCTGTCTGCTGGAGTAATTACGCCATCGCCATTAGTATCCGCATAAGAAATATCCCCTGGTAGAGAATTGGCGAAATGAGGCGTCCTATCTAAATCGGCAGTAGATTGGTAAATACCTGTTTGTTGATAACCATAAAAATAAGAGATTGAGTTACCAGTTTCTGTTACGTTGACACCGCCATTACCCAACAATTTAAAGTTGGTATTACCTAAAGATTTAACATTGTTCTTTACGTAACTAAAGTTTGCGTTTAAGCCATAACTAAGATCAGCACCAATTTTATCGTTCCAGCCGAAGCTCGCTTCTACGCCTTTATTAGAGATGTTTCCTAGGTTGGTAACAAATAGATCATTTGATCCTGGCAAGGTAATGTTAGAGATGATTTTGCTTGTAGTCTTATTGAAATACCCCAGCTCAATGTTTAAACGATTATTCAAAGTTCGTAAATCTAAGCCCAGGTCAAAACCTTTAACAACCTCAAATTGCAAATTTGGATCTGCTCTGTAGGCAGGTGAAACTGCGGTATAAATATTATCACCGAAAATCGCAGTGGCACCGTTATTTAATCCAACTTGATATCTATTTTCAGTGATGCTATTGGCATTACCTAAAAGGCCATAAGATGCTCTTAGTTTTAAGAAATCGATCCCTTTAATATTGTCTTTAAAGAAATCTTCTTCACTGGCAACCCAGCCTAAACCAATACTACCAAAAGTTCCCCATCTATTTACAGGAGCAAATCTTGAGTTTGCATCTCTACGGATAGTTGCATTTAATAAGTATTTATTTTTGAAAGCATAATTAACTCGACCAAAAATACCAATGTTAGTTTCCGTTGATCCCTTTCCCTCATTAAAGGTTGGATTGTTTGAGTTAATGGTATTGATGTACCATAGATTTGAGTTAAGAGGCACATTTAAACTCGTGTCACGACGTGATGCATTTAAGTCTGTCGTGTTAAAAGAATAAGAGGTAAAACCAACAATTGCAGTAATTCTATGGTCTTCTTTAATTACTTTGTCATAGCTTATCGTATGATCTTGTTGATATTTTCTGTTTTCATTAGCCTCTTGAAATACAGTCGTTTTTGCCGTATTATCGAAAAAAGTATTAGTTGCGTTGGTTCCTTCACCTAAATTAATAAACGTGTAAGGCAGCGGAGTATATCTTCTTACATTATTAAAGCCTAAATCAGTATAAACTGTAGATCTTAAAGTAAAGTCTTTTAGAAATTTAATTTCTGCAAATATACTTCCAGTAAACCTAAATCCGGCATCAACAGCTGTTCCTTTTCCACGGTTTAGCCTCGCAACCGGATTGATCACTTGTGCTCTTTGAAACGATGGTAAGCTGTAATAAGTATTTCCATCTGTTTGTATTGGAATGATTGGAGCAGCCCAAAGCGCATTGTTTAAATCGCCAGAAGTTGGAGTGTTCTTGAAGTGGTAACCTGTTAAATCACCTCCAATTTTTATTTTATCAGTTATTCTTATTTCTTCACTTAACCTAGCTACAAATTTCTTGAAGTTGTTATTTTTTATTACGCCATCTTGGTTATTGTAGCCGATGTTTAATAAAGTTGTACTTTTTTCTCCATTGTTAGAGATACTTAAGGAGTTTGTATTAATTACGGCATCTCTTAAAATTTGATCTTGCCAATTTGTATTTGCAGTGTAGTTTGTATAATCGAAAGGCGCAGCCTTTAAGTTAGCCAATTGGGCATTGTATAGCTTTTTAAACCCAGTAGCATCTACAACATCAATAAAGTTTGTAACATGTTGAATGCCAAATGTACTCTGAAAGTTAACTGTTGTTTTACCTCTTGCTGCTCTCTTTGTTGTAACTGCAATAACCCCATTTGCACCCTTTAAACCAAAAATCGCTATTGAAGACGCATCTCTTAAAAGATCTATGCTTTCTATATCATTTGGATTTAAATAATCAATATTAGTCTGGAAAATGCCGTCAACTACATATAGTGGATCTGCAGATGCACCTGTGCTGTTTATTCCGCGTATACGAACAGTCGGACTAGCACCTGGGCTACCGGCATTGCTAATAGTTAAACCAGGAACTTTTCCCTGTAATGCCGCAACAGGATTAGTTACTGCAAACTTTTCAATATCGGCCCCCTTAACGCTAGTAATCGACCCAGTAACGTCCCTTTTCTTTTGGGTACCGTAGCCAACAACCACTACCTGTTGTAAGTCATTTGAGGCAGTTGTGAGGTTGATGTTAATGGTAGTTCGGTTGTTAATCGAGATCTCTTGAGTCCCATAGCCGATGTAAGTAACCACCAAGGTGCCGTTTGAAGGAGCACTTATGGAATAATTTCCATTTGCATCTGTTTGTGTTCCATTTGTTGTTCCTTTTATCATGATACTTGCAGATGGAACAGATAATCCTGTTTCGTCCTTTACCACACCTTTAATTGTAACATTTTGGGCATAGGCAGCGTTTAATAAAAGCAAACTTAGAATGATTAAAACAGAAAATTTTGTAAAGAGTTTTTTCATACCGTTGTTCATATTTGTTTAATTGATTAATCTAATTTTAGGTTTTAGAATTTAACCTGCAAACGAAATCGCCTATACATTAATACATCATCGTATAAATGTGTAGTTTCTCATACCGATAAACAATATTGATTTTTAGCCTAAAAACAATGTTTTGGCAACTTAACAAGAATATTACAGCTACTACAAACGGTTTATAACCAAATTATATTGATGTGATAAAAATTGATCTATGAGAGGTAATGATGTAGTACTTGAATCGATTGTTTACCTCTAAAATTGGATTACGCAAACGTTACCCTAACGTTTATTAATGATTAATTTTAAAGTTCTAGCAAAAATTCAGTTAGGTTTTTATCATGCGGAACTTCTAGTTTTTTACGTAGTCGATAACGGCGAATTTCTACTCCTCTCAGGGATATATTAAGCAAAGAAGCCATCTCTTTACTGCTCATATTCATGTGCAGATAAGCACACAACTTTAAGTCGTTAGGAACAAGATCTGGATGATTAGCTTTTAGTTTTTTGAAGAAGCTCTCATGGGCTTCGTTGAAGCTGCTTTCAAATAGATTCCAGTCTCGCTCATCATTAATTCCTTCATCAATAACTTTTTGGATTTTTCGAAGCTGATCGTCAGTTAATTTCTTGCCATTTTCATCCTTAAGCTTGGTCATTTCTTCACTAATTTTTTGAAGAAGTTCATTCTTATATACTAGGCTCATTGCGGAGTTGGCAAGCTCCCTGTTTTTACTCGCAAGTTCCGCTTGCAATTTCTCAGTTTGAATTTTAATGATCTGTTTTTCCGTTGCCTCTGCTTCTTTCTTTAAGAATGCTTCTTTCTCAACTTGAAGCTTCTCAGAGATGGCTTGCTGGTCTCGCATTAGTTTTGCTTTGTAGATCTTCTTTCCGGCGATTAATGCCACTACACCAATTACCAAGTAAAAAGCAATTGCCCAATTACTTCCGTACCAAGGTGGCGAAATGGTGAACTCGAAAACGGTAATTCCGCTTGTTGTCTCTTCGTTTATTTTAGCTCGAACCTTAAACTTATAATCGCCTTTGGCAAGATTTGTAAAATCTTTCTGGGTAGCGTAGCTCCAATCAGACCATTGTTTAGAATATCCTTCTAGGTAGTATTGAAATTTTATTTTAGACTGGCGATAATAGGGTAAAGCAAACGAAATTCGAATATTGTTACGACTGTAAGGAATCTCAATATCTTGATCTTGACTTCCATTCTCAGTTAGAGTAGAATATTTGTCTGTAATGTCTTCAATCTTTCTAATTAAAACTGAAGGGATGGTTAGTTTTAGTTTTTGGTCAGCTATATTTGTGGTGTTGTAGATTACAAAGCCATCATCTACACTAATTAAATAAATCTTACTGCTTATTTGACTGATGTTTTCATAATACTGAACCATCCTCCCATCTAGAATGCTAAATCGGCTTGAATCTACCACGATTTTTCCGGGCTCTTGAAGATTGACTAAGCTCATCTTTCCATGGTTTATGAACCAGTATTTTTTCGGGCCGGCACTAATAATTTTGTTCGCATTCGCGAATCCACCTAATTTACCATTAAGTTCCTTATACTCCGTAAAACGATTGCTAATCTCATCGTATACAAAAAATCCAACATCGGATGAGAAAACAATCTTACTTTCAATGTTAAAGATATTGACGTTAAAACTGCTGGGAAGACCATTCTTTTCATCAAAAAACTTAATATTATTGACTTTTCTTAAATCAGCACTTAGCGTTAGCTTATATAAGCCTTTATATGCATGACTAACCCAAATATCACCCTTTGAATCTTGCTCAACATACCTAGAAGGCTCACCAAAACCAGCAATCTTGTGACTAAATTTCCACTTTCCAGTTGCATCCTTGGCAAAAATTACTAAGCCAGTATAAGTTCCCTGAATGAGATAATTGGGATTGGAAGCGAGCTTTTTTATGGTCCAGCCGCCGCTAATGTTAGAGATTTTTTCCATTTTATCCCCAACAATATTGAAAGTGCCGTCGTTATGACCGCAGATCAACTGATCATCAATCATACTCAGGTCCCAAACTTGTCCCTGTGATTTGGGAATCAATTTAAAATCGAAAGAATTAAATAAATTTCCGTTAGCGGGCAACCACGGGCTCGAAAATAATCCTTGATTCGTTCCTAGGTAGATTTTATCCTTTACAATTAAGCTCGAATAAACGGTGCCAAACTGACCAGCTTTATCAAAGTAGAAATACAATGGCGAGTTAAGTTCTATTCGGTCAATTCCATTGTCAAGCCCAGCCCAAAGATTTTGATCGTTATCTGCGTACAAACTAAGGATGGTATTGTTTTGCAACCCGCTCGACTTATTAATTCGTTGAACGACAGTTCCGTTTTCATCAATTATTATTAAGCCGTTTAAGATAGTTCCGTATGCATAATATTTCCCAAGGATTTTTGCGCCGTTGTTCAATTGAAAAGTTTTTAAAAAACTATTAGCTGCACTTGCTAAAGGAACAAACGTAGAACCGTTGTAAATGAATAAACCGTTTTTGCTTGTGCCGATAATAAAGCCATTACCTCGATATGGCAAAATAGAAAGGATACCTGTATTACCCAACACCTCACTGCCAGGCAGTTTGATCAAGCTTTTTCCTTGGAGCTCGAATAAGCCTTCGCCTAATACCTCAGCAACGAGTTTTTGATCAACCTTATGCAAAAAAAGAAATGGATGGTTTGCCTTAACTACAGTAATTTTCTTGTTTTCGTAGATATATATTGATGAAAACGATTGGAACACCACTCGCTTTCCTACCACATAAATCTTCCAAATCTCATCTGTAATTTTGTAGGCTTTAGGGATTAGATTTATTAGCGAAACATAGGTTAGTCGTTTGTTTTGATATTCCCAAAAACCGAATTCGCCAAAGCTTCCGGTGTAAACGGTTCCTTCTTTACTGGTTGCAACTGCACGAACAATTTGACTATTCGGCATTTTATATTGTTGCCAGTACTTACCATCGAACGTTAAAAGGCCTTCGGCATTGCCAAAATACATAATGCCATTTTTGTCTTTAGCAACAGACCAGTTTTGATTGCCCGATAGGTAGGATGATTTAGCGTAATTTTGCACATACGGCACACCAATACTTTGTATGTCATTTGCTAATATCGCAATTGGGATGAGTGCGAAAATAAAGCAGGTAAGGTAGCGACGTAAATTATTTAGCATTAAGCTGTTAATGAATTTGTTATGCGAAAATATAAATTTAATAGCATCAGTAAAGCTTTCAAAATGATTTTTGATTTCTCAAGTTTATAGCAAGCTATAATGTTTTTACATCTTTCTTTTAGACTTTCGCCACCTGCTGCGGAACTTTTACGTAATAGCCCGTTCCATCATATGGTCGCTTACGCGGATGCGTAGTACATTCAACCGAACAGCAGCCCTGCAAATTCTCACCACATTCATCACACTGCGTAATGTGTTCATTACACTCCGGATTGGCACAATTAATCATTTTTGGCGTGGTTTTGCCGCAGTTGTAACAAACAGACACAATGGTAGGATTTACCGAATTTACATCAACTGCAATTCGATTATCAAACACATAACATTTGCCTTCAAAATCCTTTCCCCCTGCTTCCTTGCCATATTTTATTATACCTCCGTGGAGTTGGTAAACATCTGTAAAGCCGTGGTGTAAAAGCAAAGCTGAAGCCTTTTCGCACTTTATACCCCCAGTACAATAAGTCATTACTTTTTTATCTTTGTATTTTGCTAAAGCTTCAATTTGATCTGGAAAATCGCGGAAATTTTCAATATCTAAGGTCACTGCATTCTTAAATTTACCAAGATTGTGTTCATAGTTAGACCTCACATCTAATACTACAACATCGTCTCTGTTTAACATTTCGCTAAACTCAGTAGGCTCTAAATATTTTCCTGTTTTCTCATTCGGATTGATGATGCCTGTATCTCTTAAGCCAGAATGTACAATTTCAGCTTTATAGCGACAATGCATTTTAATAAAAGAAGGTTCAGCCACCTCATCTATCTTAAAATCTGTTTTTGCGAAACGTTCATCAGCCTTTATTTGAGCCATGTACAGGTCGCTAGCTTCTTTTGTGCCAGAAACTGTCCCATTTAAGCCTTCTTCGGCTACTATTATACGGCCTACTAATCCTAAAGATTTACAAAAAGCTAAATGATCTGCAGCAAATTGTTCTGCATTTGCTATTGGAGAATAGCAATAATAAAGTAGGGTGTTATATATCATAATTCATTGATACTGTTGCAAACAGCGTTTAATGCGCTACAAAGATAGTAATTTGAGCTGTAAGTTTTAGGTTATAAGTTATAAGTTGGTTTTGAACTTAAAACGTTTTATTTAAAACTTACAACTTTCTAAAACCCAAATGCAATTCTAAAACCTTGGTCTACCTTGTAGTTTCCATTATATGAATAGCCGTAACTCACACCGAAACCAAATCTTTCTACTCCGAAATAAAATTCCTTATAATTTTTCTTTCCAGGTTCAGTTAAGTAGTTAAAACCTACAATTTCTTCCAATTTAAGTTTTCGCAACAACGGAATTTTATTAACAATAAAGCCAGCAAAGTTATGTTCAAAATGGGCTTCGATGTATTGCTTACTAGTGCTGTATTGATAAAAATCCAAATACCTAAACTTCCTTAAGTTTGACGGAAATATAGTCGAGTTATTTCCTCTAAAATGTTTGCTCTCTGGATAATAAACGGTGTTATTGTTTAGGAACTTTCCAGCGCCAACAACTATTGATGAATAGCCAACTAAGCCCAGCCTAACATGTTCTTGATAAATCTCCAAGCTCAATAAATCATAATCAACATCGCTGTTAAGGATGCCTTTAAAACCTTTTCTATAGCCTAAATTAAAACGCGGAAATTTAGACTCTTCATAGATTTTAGCATCTGGTCTGGTAATGTATTTTTGTCCGATAGTGTAAGTTAGGCCTGCCGAAATACTAAAAGATTGATAGGTTGGAAATAAGGGTGTTTCGGTAGTCGGCGAAAATGGATTGTTTGAAGTATATTCTTCATCCTTAACGTTTCTTATCTTATAATCACTGGTATTTTGCAATGTCCTGTTTTGAGCATAGTCAATTGAAATAGCAGCTTGCAAGCCGTCTGCTAATTCTCTGGTGGTGTTGATGTTTGCAAATTCTTTCCTGTAGAATTTAGATAAATTTCTTTCAAATAGTAGCGAGTTTATTGTGTTTGAAAGTAAAGTCATAGAACCATATCTATTCAAATCTGCAATATCAGAGCCGAAGCTACCGTTAATGCTTGCTCGTTTTAATGGGTCGTAATAATAACTTCCGCTTATATTTCCTGTAAAAATATGATTTGAAAAACCATACCGAACTTCCGGCCTAATGGAGTAGGATTTTCTATCTTCCAGCCTTTGTGTATAGGTTATGCCATACTTTGCAGCAAACCCCTCCACTGTATTAAAAAATACTGACCTAATAATTGGGTCAAATGAAATTGTTCTTTTTTCGTAGCGCTGGTTGTACCTGTAACCTCTTATAAATAATTTTCCTAAACCAAATTCGTTACTTTCTCGTTCAGTCGAATCTAAATAGTGCTTTGTTGTTTTGCGCAGGGCGATGCTATCCTTCCTTTTGTAATCAAGCCGCTCTTCGTCGGTTAACGGAATCGGTCTGTTGTTCATCCAATACAGCGAGTCCTTCTTGTTTACCGACTTGGTAATCTTCAAAATCTCCGAAGTAAAATAGTCCTTCGGGAAATCTGGGAAGGTGTAATTGCTAAAAATCCCAACAAAATAACCTTCAAATTTAAATCCTAGTGCTTTTCCATTGAATTCAAATTTTGTAGTCGAAGGCATATAAACCTTTTCTAGCTTAACAAACTGCTGTCCAATATTTAAGGTGTCAACAAAGTTGATTCCAGCTTCTTCAGTTAAGAAGAGGTTGGTTCCCATTATTCTCCAACTGTCGTCGGCAATATAAATTGTTCCTCTAAAAACAGGATCGTTTTTACGACGTGGAATTACTTCAATCTTATTTATGGTTACGCCATTTTCTTCTGTGGTTCCAAGAAGTTTGTATTTATAATAAAACATAGCATTGTCTGAAATGGGAGAGACAAAACTTCTTGAACTTAAGCCGGATCCTTCTAATAAAAGGTTCTCATAGAAGTTAATTAGCATATCAGATGCCTTGTTGAAGCTAAAGCCATTGTTGTTTCCAGAAATCTTTGAAGAGACCATTTCTTCCTTAATTTTGTCAGGGCGCTTAAAGCTGAAAATTGATTGAGATTCAGACAGATAAATAATGCCTTTTCTATTCGTATCTAAATCTAAAGTCTTTTGAATATCTCTACCAAAGAACTTTTTTGGTGCGCCTACTAATTTTTGCAACCCTTTTATATAGACATCGGCCTTGTAAGACTCTACCTCATTAAGATATTTTTTTCTATTCTTTACGGCTTGTCTGATAATTTCAAAAGCTGGATCCTCTGCATTTGCCTTAATTACAACATCTTTTAAGGTATAACTTTCTGGCGCCAAAGTTTGGTTAACGGTCATATCTTGTGTAACCACTATAGCTTTTTCCAAGGCTTTAAAGCCTATAGCTTTGTAAACCAAGGTATAATTGCCTTTCTCGAGTGTTAATTTATAAATTCCATCAACGTTACAGGACGCTCCTTTTGTAGTGTTTTTTATAAAAACTGAGGCAAAGGGAATAACTTCTCCAGCATTGTCAGTAATTTTTCCAGTAATTTGAAATTGAGCGAACGATACATTTACAACTGTTAAAATAACAATTAGCGAGAGGTATATTTTCTTCATAAGTTTATCAAAGGCGTAAATATCGTTCTAAGTTATAGTAGTTAACACAATTAATGTGTTAAAGTTTGTTAACTACTAATATATTTGTAGCTTATTTAACAAGCACCTAGCTGCGTCAAAATCATATCTATATGTACAAAACACTTCAACCTGTTCTACAAAAAGAACTTCAAGAAATAGAAAATGCTGGTTTATATAAGCGTGAAAGAATTATTACCACACCTCAAGGAGCAGACATTAAAGTGAGCTCTGGGGCAGAAGTAATCAATTTTTGTGCAAATAACTATTTAGGCCTTTCATCTCATCCAAAAGTAATCGAAGCTGCTAAAAAAGCGATAGACGATTATGGATATGGTATGTCTTCTGTTCGTTTTATTTGCGGTACGCAGAATATCCACAAAGAGCTAGAAGCAAAAATTTCTGAATTTTTAGGTACTGAAGACACTATTTTGTATGCTGCTGCCTTTGATGCAAATGGCGGGGTTTTCGAACCGTTGTTCGGTGCTGAAGATGCAATTATCTCAGACGAATTAAATCACGCTTCAATTATTGATGGGGTTAGACTTTGCAAAGCTCAACGTTTCCGTTATAAAAATGCTGACATGGCAGATTTAGAAGCTCAGTTAATTGCTGCAAAAGATTGTCGCCACAGAATTATTGTTACCGATGGTGCGTTTTCTATGGATGGTTCGGTTGCCCCATTGGATAAGATAGCTGATTTGGCTGATAAATATGAAGCTTTAATCATGATTGATGAATCTCATTGTACTGGATTTATCGGTAAAACTGGTCGTGGTACTCATGAGCATTTTAATGTAATGGACAGGATAGACATTATTACTGGTACATTGGGTAAAGCTTTAGGTGGCGCATCTGGCGGATTTACTTCTGGTAAAAAAGAAATTATCGATATGCTGCGTCAACGTTCTCGTCCTTATTTATTCTCTAATACTTTGGCTCCAGCAATTGCAGGCGCTTCTGTTGCAGTTTTAGATATGTTAAGCGAAACAACTAGCTTACGCGATAAATTGGAAAACAATACAAAATACTTCCGTGAAAAAATGACAGCCGCTGGTTTTGATATTAAACCTGGTTTTCATCCAATTGTTCCTGTAATGTTGTATGATGCCAAGATTGCGCAAACTTTCGCGGCAAAAATGCTTGATGAAGGAATCTACGTAGTCGGATTTTTCTATCCAGTTGTTGGACAAGGAAAAGCAAGAATTCGTGTTCAGCTTTCTGCGGCGCACGAGCAACATCATTTAGATAAAGCAATTGCTGCCTTTACCAAAGTAGGTAAGGAATTAGGTGTAATTTAGTAGCCGTTACAATAAATATAGTCGCAGAAAAGTCTCAGCTTTTGCTTTAGGTTTGTTCTTTTCTGCGACTACTGTTTTTTCTGCACCCTAAAAACATCATTTTTAATTAAAAAGTTCGCTTTCGTTTTCTAACTGCTTAGTTCATTTTCTTGTAATAAATGCGTTTCAAGATAATATTTGAACCGACAGCATATAAAACTATTCTATAAATTGCTGTATATTTGGCAGATGTTACAAGACCAGATCACACAGTATACCGCAGAGATCAATGCATTTGACACTTCAAGTGCAGATGAGCTGGAGCAATTTCGTTTAAACTTTCCTGAAGAACATCCTGCAAGAGATATGCAAGATACTTTCTTCATTAAAAAAGGTGGAGAAAAGGGAGACATCGCCTTGCGTACACACACCTCATCTGTACAAGTGCGCATGATGGAAGCTGGTCAGCCGCCATTTAGAGCATTAATGCCTGGTCGCGTTTACCGTAACGAAGCAATTTCTGCTAGAGCGCATTGTTTTTTCCATCAAGTAGAAGGTTTATATGTTGATGAAAACGTTTCATTTGCAGATTTAAAACAAACCTTATTTTACTTTGTTCAGGAGTTGTACGGAGAGGGGACGAAAGTTCGTTTCCGCCCATCATATTTCCCTTTTACAGAGCCCAGTGCTGAGATGGATATTTCTTGTACCATTTGCAAAGGCGATGGTTGCCAAATGTGTAAACACAGTGGATGGGTAGAGATTTTAGGCTGCGGAATGGTAGACCCTAACGTTTTAGAAAACTGTGGTATCGATAGCAAGAGATATAGTGGTTTTGCATTCGGAATGGGAATTGAACGTATTGCAAACCTAAAATATGTAATTAAAGATTTACGTCTTTTCTCTGAAAATGATGTTCGTTTCTTAAAACAATACAAATCAGCAATTATCTAATGAAAAAGTATATCGGATTAGTTATGGTTATTTTGCTTTTCACATCTTGTGCGAAGGAAGAAACCTTAATTCCCGATTTGCCAGTAAACTTTAGCGCACCGTTAACAGACCCAAGATTAAGTAGGTTAAGTACAGCTGGTGGTGCGGTAACTTTAACAGGTTATGGTGTTGCTGGAATCATAATTTATCGCAGAGCGGATAATGCCTATGTAGCCTATGATCGTTGCAGTACAGTTAACCCAGAACAAAAAAATGCGGTTGTTGTTGATGATCCAAGTTTAACTGCAACTGACCCAGTTTCTGGCGCTAAATATTCGCTTTACGATGGCAGTCCAGTTAAGGCTCCAGCAAAAACATCCCTAAAACAATACGGTGTTACCATTGCTGGTAATACATTACAGGTAACTAATTAATGGAGCCAGAAAAAATAAAAGAAAGCATTGTAAGAGCGGCGAAAGAGCTTTTTAGAAAATATGGTTACCATAAAACCAGCGTAAATGAAATTGCCAAAAAAGCCAGAATAGCAAAGGCAACCATTTACAAATATTTTGATAGCAAGGAGCAAGTTTTAGATGCTATTTTAATGGATTACCTTGATGTTAATCTTCACGAGATTATAAGCAATAAAGTAACTTTTGCCAATGAGGAAGAGCACCTAAAGGCTTTAGTTATGAAAACCTGCCGTTTATCTTATACAGTTTGTAATGAATTTATTGGATGGGATTTTGTACGCGAAAATGCAAACTCCCAGGAATTTCTAAAACATCTTTCAGATCAGCTTGAAGCACTCTTGTTATCTGCATACTTAGAACTCGACCACTTTAAAAAGAATCCAGCTCGCCGTGGCGGTTTGGCATTTCTACTAAAAGCTAGTAAGAGTATAGTATTTTCTTTCGCTTTTACTTCAGTAAGCGATGCCGATGTACGCAAGAACTTTGTCACTTTTCAGAAAGAGTTATTGCCGTATTTGGTAAAAGCGGCTTTGTAGGTTTAACAGCATTTCTTCGTGCTTCATTTATTTCAGCATCTGGTTAAAAAGGACCCTTTTATTTCTTGTTTTGATTATATTGTTGTCTTATGAAGAGGATTATTGTTTTAGCAATTCTAATATGCAGTTTATTTCTGAGCCAAACTTATGGTCAACAATCAGATTCTACTGTAATTATTGGTAAACCAGCTTTTTATTTAGTTCCAGATACAAATGTTAGGATAGAGCTTACAAATTCTCTAAAAGGATTTTTAAGGGCGAGAAATGATTCGGCTAATCCAAATCCATATATAGAATCTGCCTATCTAAGGGACAACGTTGATCCTTTCAGCTGGTTAAGGTCTGCAGAAGGTAAAAAGCCAAACGGAAAGAGGTTTTATATACCTACTTTATTAACTGTAATGCCAATTGGTGCACAAAAGTACATTTTGAAGCTTGCTTACATATCGGCTAACAACAGTTTATCAAATATTCCGGAATTGAAATTAGTAACCTCTTTTGAAGTAAGAAAGATGGGAGATAAGTATTTTTTTTACAATACAATTGAATACAATACAAGATCATTTAACGTAAAACAAGTTGGAAACATAAAATATATATATCCAAACAAGTTAAATATTGAGATGGCAAAAAATATGGACCAGTTCAATTCAGCTTTTGCTAAAAAATTTAATACAACACCTTTAAAAATTACCTATTACAAATGCAACGATCCGGAGCAACTTTTTAAAATGCTTGGATTTGATTATATAGAAAATATGTATTACTCTTTATCTGGCGGATTAGCCTATCAGTGGAATAATACGTTACTTGCGGGAAACAACTCCGAGCTTTACGAACATGAAGTAGTTCATTTTTATACATCAATATTATTTGGACAGATAACGCGAGAGGTTGATGAAGGATATGCAACTTATGTTGGTGGTTCTGGGGGAGTTAATTTAGATGGGCTTGCAATGTTTGCTAAAAAATATATTATTTCAAATAAGGTTTCAGACATTTGTGATTTAGCCACTGATTTTAAGGTTAGAATTGATGGCGGGGTGCCGATAACTTACATCTTAAGTGGTTTGGTATGTAGAGATATTGAAGAAAAATATGGTATAGACGGTACCAAGAAACTGTTTAGTCCAGAGCGTCAAGAAGATTATTTTGCAACATTAAAAAGAGTTAATGGAATTGGTAAGGAAGAGTTTTCAAAATATATAAAAACATTGTTGGCTAAATATTAATAAAATTTCCCGACAACGTCCTTGGCTGAAACTAGGAAGGTCGAGCAAAGAGATTTTATCGCTTATTACTGCTGCAAAGTGTTTCCGCGTGAAAGGTTTAACGAACTATGCAGCCACAAATAATTGCACTGTATCAATTATATAAACCTGATATTCGTGAATGCCGTTTTTCACGGCAGCAACATTCGCAGAGCAAACCTTTAAAAAAAACGCTTCAAACCTGCTTTTCAAATCCCTCAATCATCTCAACAAAAAATTAATATATACCATTTTGGTTTTCGGTATATAAAAGCCTATATTTGTATAATTAACATCATAATTTAGCTATGAGTCAAGAGATATTAGAGGTTTCTGTAATGGTTGATGAACAATTTGATATGAAGTTTAATTGGTTAGAAGGTACTTTCGGCTTAATCCTTAAGGTTTTTGGCAAATAAACACACTAACTGATTGTTCACTATTAATCGAGTTCCCAAAACTCGAAAGAAATATTATGCTTTATGATTTGGTAGTTATTTATTTTAACTCCTAGTCTAGTATCTCACTTCTCAATACTCACATCTCTTTTTACTATCTTACACATGGAGTATGATGCGCAATTAAAATTCAAACAAAAAAATGTGGAGGCCGCCTTACAACGTTTGGCAAAAATTGATACCTCTGCAATGGAGCCAATTTTAGGTTCTGCAGCAAATAGATATTACAGAAATAAATTAGAATATACTTTTTCAAATAAACGTTGGTTAAATGCAACCGATATGGAGTTTGAAGCAGAAGGTAGAGAAATGAATGCTTTAGGTTTTCACGTTCCGTTACGTTTTGATAAAATTTTAGACATAGAGCATTGTTATTTACAAGCCGAACCAAGTAACAGCTTGCGATTAAGAGTTCGTGAATATGCTTTAAAAAATGACATTAGTTTTTACGATTTACGAAATCATGAAGGTGCGTTAAGAAACTTAATTATCAGAACTTCATCAACAGGAGAAGTAATGGTGGTAGTTGTTTTTGCCTATGCAGCGCAAGAACAAATTAACGGATTAATGGAACATTTAAAGATTTCATTCCCAGAGATTACAGCGTTGCTTTATATAGAAAATCAAAAGAAAAACGATACGATATTTGACCAAGAGGTGATTACCTACGCAGGTAGAGACCATATCTTTGAACAAATGCTTGTTGATAATGGTGTAGTAAAGTTTAAAATCGGTGCTAAATCATTCTATCAAACCAATTCAGACCAGGCGTATGAATTGTATAAAATAACCAAAGAATTTGCAGATTTTAAAGGAGATGAATTGGTTTATGATTTATACACTGGCGCAGGTACTATTGCAAATTTTGTAGCTGGAAATGTTAAACAGGTTGTAGGTATAGAATATGTGCCAACGGCTATCGAGGATGCTAAGTTTAATTCTGAATTAAACGGAATTAATAATACCATTTTCTACGCTGGCGATATGAAAGATATTTTAACTGGTCATTTTATAGCAGAACATGGCAAGCCGGATGTAGTGATTACAGACCCACCGAGGGCGGGAATGCATACAGATGTGGTAGAACGTTTATTAGAAATGGAAGCTGAAAAAATTGTTTATGTAAGTTGTAATGCGGCCACACAAGCAAGAGATTTGGCTTTGTTAAAAGAAAAA
This sequence comes from Pedobacter sp., assembly GCA_004295885.1. Classification (GTDB taxonomy): domain Bacteria; phylum Bacteroidota; class Bacteroidia; order Sphingobacteriales; family Sphingobacteriaceae; genus Pedobacter. The sequence continues at coordinate 25,032 of SEDG01000014.1, forward strand.
TATGATGTGGTGCGTATTAAACCTGTAGATATGTTCCCGCATACGCAACATGTAGAAAATGTAGTTTTACTAAAACTTAGGTCATGAACAAAATCTGGATTTATTTCTTAGCACTCGCTTTATTGGCAGCCTGTAAAGGCAAGGTTAAAAAAGAAGAAAAAGTTGATATTAAAATTGATTCTCCTACAGTGAAAATTGATGCAGATACAACAAAACAAGAAATAGATACGGTATTGTTAGCGGTAAACGACACCGCGTTTGTAGTGAAGGATAAATTAATTAAAGATGACATTGGTGATAAACGCAAGGAATACATCATTAATATTTTCTTTAGCAATGTTAAGTTGCCAAAGCTTACTTACAAAAG
>SEDG01000930.1 GCA_004295885.1 Pedobacter sp.
CCAATTTTATGGCAACACTTATTCTGGTTCTTAGGTCACCCAGAGGTATATATCGTAATTATGCCAGCGTTAGGTATTTCATCAGAGATTATCTCGGTAAACTCTAGAAAACCAATCTTTGGTTACCATGCGATGATTTATTCATTAATTGGTATTACAACATTATCGTTTATCGTTTGGGGTCACCATATGTTTGTAACAGGTATGAATCCTTTACTAGGTGGTGTATTTATGATCACAACTTTGATTATCGCAGTACCATCAGCGGTTAAGACCTTTAACTATTTAGCTACTTTATGGAGAGGTAATATCAGATTTACTCCAGCAATGTTATTTGCTATTGGTTTGGTATCATTCTTTATCTCGGGTGGTTTAACAGGTATTTTCTTAGGTAATGCTGCATTAGATATTAACTTACACGATACTTACTTTGTTGTTGCCCACTTTCACTTGGTAATGGGTTCAGCAGCTATTTTCGGTATGCTTGCAGGTGTTTATCACTGGTTCCCTAAAATGTTCGGAAAAATGATGAATGCCAAATTAGGTTATTTACACTTTTGGTTAACATTCATTTGTGCTTACTTGGTATTCTTCCCGCTTCACTTTTTAGGTTTGGATGGTGTACCTCGTCGTTACTATGCTTTTACTGAGTTCGAATTTATGAACAAATGGTTAACAGTTAACGTATTTGTAACTTGGGCTGCAATTGTTGCTGCCTTAGCACAAGTAGCTTTCTTATTTAACTTCTTCTATTCGATATTTAAAGGTAAAAAAGCACCTCAAAATCCTTGGGAAGCAAATACATTAGAGTGGACTACACCGGTTGAACATTTACACGGTAACTGGCCAGGAGAGATCCCTACAGTATATCGTTGGCCATATGATTATAGTAAGCCAGGAGCGGAGCATGACTTTATTCCGCAGACAGTTCCTTTCTCTCAAACAATGAGCTCTAATTTACCTCATGACTTTGAAGGAAACGCTGAAGCAGAAAAGGTTCAGAAAGATTGGGAAGCTGTTAA
>SEDG01000931.1 GCA_004295885.1 Pedobacter sp.
AAAACAAGCTGCTCTTGCCAGCTAAAAAGCCTAACCAAATATAAACTTATGAGCAATTATATCTTATCTCTCGACCAAGGGACCACTAGTTCGAGGGCTATAGTTTTTAACCACAATGGCGAAATTGTTGCCATTGCACAAAAAGAATTCACTCAAATTTATCCTAATGCAGGTTGGGTAGAACATGATCCATTAGAAATTTGGTCAACACAATTGTCTGTAGCGGCAGAAGTTATTGTAAAAGCTGGTTTATCGGCTTCAGATATTAATTCTATAGGTATAACTAATCAACGAGAAACTACAGTTGTTTGGGATAGAGAAACTGGCCAGCCTATTTACAATGCTATTGTTTGGCAAGATAGACGCACATCAGATTACTGCGACAGTATTAAAAAACAGGGTTTAGCTAAAAAAATTCAAGATAAAACAGGGCTAATCATCGATTCCTATTTCTCTGCAACAAAAGCAAAATGGATTTTAGAAAATGTTGACGGGGCCAAAGAAAAAGCTGAAGCTGGAAAACTAGCCTTTGGAACAATTGACACTTGGTTAATTTGGAAATTAACTGGCGGAAAAACTCATGTGACAGATGTTAGTAATGCATCACGAACGATGATGTACAACATTCACGATTTGGCTTGGGATGAAGAATTATTGCAGCTTTTTGGTATTCCAAAATCTATGTTGCCAGAAGTAAAATCATCTAGTGAGGTTTATGGAGAAACTGCTGGTAATATCTTAGCAGCTAAATTACCAATTGCAGGCATCGCTGGTGATCAGCAATCTGCTTTATTCGGACATACCAAACAATGGATGTATTAAAAGCCATGGAAGCCGATGCTGGAGTAGGGATAGCAGAATTAAGGGTTGATGGTGGCGCAACAGCAAACAATTTATTAATGCAGTTTCAGGCAGATTTACTAAATTGTAAAGTAATTAGACCAGAAGTTACTGAAGTTACAGCAATAGGTGCAGCTTATTTAGCTGGTTTGGCGACTGGCTTTTGGCCTAGTATTGATGAGATACGGTCGCAATGGAAAATTGACAGAACCTTTGTGGCTGAAGAAGAAATCGATAATGAGGACCGGATTAAGGGCTGGAATAGAGCTGTAAAAGCAGCAAGGGTTAACGCCGAAGATTAATTATCAGTTCTCAATTTACAGTTTCCAATTAACACAACAGAAACAGTTAAACAATTTATCAGTTTAAACAATTAACCTATTTGAAATGAACGTATACCTCGCAGAATTTATTGGTACAGGTTTAATGATTTTACTTGGCAACGGCGTAGTGGCTAATGTTGTGCTAAAAGACACCAAAGGAAATAGTAGCGGTTGGATTGTAATTACCACTGCTTGGGCATTAGCCGTTTTTGTAGGTGTAGTGGTTGCTGGCCCGTACAGTGGCGCACACTTAAACCCCATTGTAAGTTTAGGCCTAGCAATTGCTCACAAATTTGATTGGGCATTATTACCCGGTTATGCTGCTGCTCAACTCGGCGGCGCAATGACTGGTTCACTTTTAGTTTGGTTGATTTACAAAGACCATTTTGATGCGACGGAAGACCAAGGCCTTAAAGCAGCACCATTTGCAACAGGTCCGGCAATTCGTAATAATATATCCAATT
>SEDG01000207.1 GCA_004295885.1 Pedobacter sp.
CTCGTTCGAGGTGACGGTATGATGAAGAACGTTGAGTGTTGTCCGTCTTCCGCTTTCATCACCACTTTGTTTCGCCCCTAGAACTATAAAGAGCGACCGACAAATGGGCTAACTCGCTCTTTAATATGGTCACAATAAAAGGGCTATTTATCCTTGTATTTCTGTTCTAGTTAAGCTCCAATAAAAATTCTTCCTTTGCTTGTTTAATGGTGAGCTTTTGAGGCCTGCTTAATTTGGGAGCGCCAAGGAGTTGCTTTATCGCAAGCAGCTCGTTATAGATATTAGCATTTGGCCTGAGCTCTACCACTGTTTCGGCAATTGCCGGAAAGGTGACCTCTTGCACGGCTATACCCTTCAACTCCCCTACCAGATTAATTTGCTCGTCGAACGATTTGATGTAAGGCGTGAGCGACTTGATGAGATTCTCTAGCGGTCGGTCTGCGGTGGCAAATCCCGTCCGCGTTCGCCAGGCGTAACCCACACAACGCTCGTTAAGCCAGAAATGATAGTAACCTTCTTCCTCTTGAATGGTAAGGTCGGAAAAGTCTTTTGGTAACAATATATTTTTTCTCATGGCTGCGAAATATAACGCAATAATACTAAAAACATTAGCATAAGAAGAGTCTATTCCGAAGAGGGATGCTTAAACGTTATTACAATCGGTTGGAGGGGAAGTTGTGTATTTGGCTCTACATAAACGGACATCTCATCCCAAAGCAATTTCTGAGAATCATTGGCTCTACATAAACGGACATCTCATCCCAAAGCAATTTCTGAGAATCATCCCCTGTATGCCAGTTAGCACATATATTGGTTTGGCATTATATTTTACCAACGCAATGTAGGTTTTGCAACCTAATTAAGGGTATCGTCACCCAATACGCATCTTGGGCCTAGGGTTGGTTTTTGTAAAGTAAAAATAATAGGCCCAAGTATTGCGTATTACAGGCGTAAAACATCAACATCTACCCTGTTGTCACGATGGATCGAGGTACCTGAAAAAATTCAGGTGCCTTTTTTCCCTTTTGAATGCTTCTATGCCTATAGACCCATTCGTAAGCCAAAGGAAATATGCTCGTGCTTTCAATTTAAGCAATCTTACACTTCAATGCCCTTTGTCATTTCCATCAGCAATTCAATTTTCTCAATAAAAATGCTGCGCATAGGCCCATCGGAAATGGCTTCATATCGGGATTTCGCAAGCTCAACATTGGTTCATTGGTTCATTGGCTCATTGGTTTCCCGAGAAATCGGGATTTCGCTTCGCTCAACATTGGTAAACTGTTGTAAGCTTAAAAAGCTTGTGTTAAATACTGTTAAAGTAAAATATTAAACTATTTCCCTCCTTACCTTTAAGCATGAAACAAATTGAGTTAAGGAAACTATTTCCCTTCTTTTTTCTACTGTCATTTTCTTCTGGCTTATTTGCTCAAGAAGCCGACATAGTAAGCAAGTTGAATGCAATCATTAAACCCATCACTACACTATCGCCAGATAGCAGTTTTGATGATCTTGATTTTTTGAGTGAGGAACTGCTGCAGAAGAAAATAGTTGCGCTTGGTGAAGCGACCCATGGCACTAAAGAAATATTTGTTTACAAAGACAGGTTAGTCCGCTATTTGGTGGCGAAGTTGAACTACAAGGCTATTAGTTTCGAAGCCGATTTTAATGGATTGGAAGCCATAGATAATTACATCAATGGTAAAACAGACAGCGCTATCATCAGTAATAACTACAAACCGTTATTTAATTGGCTAAAAGATTTTAACAAGAACAAAATTGAGCAAGATAAAGTGCATGTTTATGGGCTAGAAATTCGGGAATTTAGTTTGGCCATTGATAGGATCTTAAGTTTCAACTGGAACATCAGTAAACCAGATAAAACCATCTTGTTAGGCATTAGGAACACGCCCTTCGATAAAATTGACAAACAAAGTTTAGCCAATTTTAAAGAGGTTTGCACCCGTTTACCAATCAACGTTTACACAAAAATGCTGCTGCAATTGATAGGAAATTACCAAAATTTCATCGGCCTAAAAAGTAAGATCGGCGTTAGGGATAAATTCATGGCAGAAAATGCAATTGCCTTACAAGAGAGCATACCCAACACCAAGCTCATTATTTGGGCGCACAATGGCCATGTGGCAAAATCGGCCTTATACAACAAACCCACAATGGGCGAATTTTTGTTTAAGAAATATGGCAACAAATACCATGTCATTGCCACAGACCTCAATAAGGGATATGTGAGTGTGAGAACGGTGTTGGCTAAAACCAAATCTTATTCAGGTGTGCAACCTTTGTACCTTTCTGAAGTTTCTTCAGACAAGGCTTACGAGTATTACTTTAGCCAATGTAAGTTTAAAAACTTTATCTTGGATTTAAACAAAACCACAGTCGACAGTCAATTACGCTCCTTTTTTGCGCAACAAAAAGACATGAGAATGATTGGCGGTACAAGCACGCCTTTAAATAAAAAATTATCCATTTTAGCCAACTTCGACACCATCATTTATTTTAATGAAACGAATAGCCTTTAATATCAATCACTGATTCTGAAACAAAAACCTTCAAGGTCTCCAATCCATAGGGTGGCGAAACCGTAAAGACCACATTTTTAAAAAGTTTTTCTTCACCCGCCTTTATGCTAAGATCAGCAGGGTATATATTTGCCTCTGCCTGCGGCAAAAAGGATGTAATCAAGCCATCTGCAGCAAGATCTATGACATTGATATAAACGGCCTTTTCGCCATTATTTTTTACGTGCATAACAAATTGCTCGTCTTCTTTAAACTCAGTTCTATGATCTTGATAATTAAGCGTATCATTTTTTATAGGTATAATGCTCACATCGACATTTAGACTTGGGTTTTTTAAAACCAAATCTTGTAAGTACTTAAACTTGGCGTACAGCGTTAATTTATTGTTTAAATCAGTTTTGTAGCTATCACCTCTAGCAATTTCTGCAAATCTTGCACTAGTTGTTTTAAACTTAATGATATCTCCCTTTTCTCCTTTCTCTAACAAAATGTCTGCATGCTCATCAAAGACAACGAGATTATTTTCCACTAAGTCTAGCTTTATTGCCTTTATCTCGTCTAGCGAGAAGCTGTTCTTATCAAATGAAAGTTTGATGGGCATAACTGGTATTTGCTCATTTAAAATAAAATAAGCTGCATCATTAGCCAAATTTCCCTCCAACTTTATTACCGTTGTGTATGCGCCAACTTTAACAACTCGCCCGCTTAATACCTTCGTGTTTGTAGTTTGATTCACACTTACTCTGAAGACATCTACTTTAGCACCTAAACTCAATGCCTTAGCGCTTTTAACAAATAAAGTATCCTTTTTAATGTTTACAATATCAAATGGTGATACCTTTCTATCATCATCAGGTTTATAATAATTATCAAACCCATAGTCTATACCGAATGCGGAGAAGCTTGCCCATTTTAAGTAATTTGGATATTTCTTCATCGCATCTAAAGTTGCTAACCTCAACGGATCTGAAGGCACATACTTATGCGGTTTTTGTAAATGATACATGAACCTATTCATTAATAAGGCTGTTGCATCATCATCTACGCTCCACAAGCTCATGATTACGTTATCACTACCAGCCAGCAAAAAGCTTCTTGCCATTCCAATCATACCTCCATCAACTGCCTGCCCCAATCCGGTTTGGCAAGCAGACAAGATTACGGTTTCTGGGAAAGATCCTCTAGCACTTGTACTAAGGCCTTTTTCTCTTTGGCTTGCTTTGAAATTCATGATTTCTTTGGCAGTTAGATAAGATTCTTTACCGCTTAATACCAGAAAGCTTTTGTTGAGGGGGTCTATTTGATCTGAAATACCGTGTGTGGCAAAATAGGCAAGATGACTAGTATTAAGGTGTTTAAGCACACTACTTTTTGTAGCCTGATCACCAAGTAATACCTTTGGCTGGATCAAGTACCTAGCAGCACCAAGAATTTCTTTGGTTGCGCCAGGCAAATCAGGAAAACTATATTTTTGATCCTTGGGATAACTTGGATTACCTACCAGCAGCGCATTGTTTAGGTTAATTTTATACCTACTCATTACCTTACCAGTTAAAAAATTAGTGGAATAGTCAGCAGACAGATCATAACCACCATCAAAACCCCTATCATATTTACCAATGAAGGCTAATCGTTTACCAATAAAATCAATTATGCCTGGGCTAATCATGAAACTACATTTTTCAATCAAGAAACTTTTGTCCTTATATGGCCTCAATAGGTGATATGGAAAGGTACCAATATTTAAAGCTGGTATAATGGTAAGGTGAGTATACCTTTCATTAAACTCTTCAGGTAGCAAAAGTTTGGTAGCCCTGGCCAATAACGAATCTAGGCTTAATTTGGATGAGCCTAGTGTAGTCCTTACAGTGACGCCACGGTCAATGGGTGTGCGATTAACTGCAGCCTGTTTTATCCCAAGTTTATGTCCAATTTGATCAAATAGCAGAGATAATTCTTCCTTCTTGATCCCTATCTTTTTTTGACTGACCAACTTACCCGGTGTAAGGAGTGTTATTTTTAATTGATTATTGTCATAAACATAGAACAAGAAGGCATTGGAATGATCTTGTGGATAAATCCTACTCAAAAACACGGCGAGATCCTCATCAGATGTAATATTGTTCTTTCTAAATTCCTTTACATAATTTGAGACAAGATTCTGTGCTACCCCCCTTGTTTGTAAAAGTACCTTTGCCTGTTCTACATATACTTCAAAATCATTTGTTTCTTTTTGTTGTCCGTAGCATACAAATAACGATATGGCTAGACAAATGGTAAGGGAGAATCTTATCATAGATTTAATGGTAGGCTAGAGATGAGAACATTTAATAGTCTAATATAACAACAATCTTCCATCTTCCCTGCCTGCCCGGCAGGCAGGGATTTAACATCTTCCCTCCTCTCTAACTCCACAACTCAACATCTTTTCTCTTCTTCCGGACTTCTTCCGTTATTTGTTGCTCGTTTTTCGTCTTACGGGCTTTCCGACTTCCCAACTCCACAACTCAACAACTCAACAACTAAACATCTCTTCTCCTCTTCCGGTTTTTCGGACTTTTCAAATAAGAATTTGTAATTTACCAACTCAAGCCTGTGCAATCATAAAGTTGAAATTTACATTGCTCCTATTTTTTTCTCTTATAGCGAATAGGTTATTGGCGCAAGAAAATGCGCAGGTGTTACAAGCTGTAGTGCAAAACGTTTACGATAAGGCTAAAAAACATTCGCTGTACCGTAAAAATGTAGATTGGGATATTTTGCATGAGAAAGTTTTTGGCAGTGCCATACAGACAGGGGCTGATCTCGAAAAAAAAGTGGCCTTGATTTTCGAAACCCTAGGAGACAAGCATGCCACCCTACTTTATCATGGCAAACGGGTAGTTTATTCAAAACCGCCCAGTTCATTTGTACCCAGGGCAGCACTAAAGGTTGCTCCTGATTATGCTTCAAATGGCTTTAGCACCAAATTGTTGGAAGACGGTTATGCTTATATCGCTTTGCGGTCGCCAGTTAAAAGCGATACTCGAAACTTACAAAGTTATCAAGACCAGCTTTGTGCGCTTAACCTAAAAAACATAAAGGGCATAATTGTAGATTTACGCTTGAATGAGGGCGGTAGCATCTTTCCGATAGCAGCATTTGGTCAACTATATGGTAGCGAGCTTGTCGGCTACAACAGTAACTCTGAAGGACTCTCTGGCGCTTGGAAAGTGAAGGATGGAAAGTTCTATCAAAATAAAACACTGGTATCTACTGTTAAAAACCAGTGCAAAGGCAATGATCAAATTAAAATTGCTGTGCTAATCAGTCAAATAACGGCCAGTTCAGGAGAGATCATGGCAACCACCTTTATGGGGCGAGCAAATACAATTTTTATAGGGGAAAAAACTTATGGCCTGCCCACGCTTAATATAGAGTTTAATTTAGGCAATGGTTATTATTTGGGAATAGCAGCATCTTTTATTGCAGATCGCAACGGAAAAGTCTATCCTAATTACCTCTCTCCCGATCTTGAAATGATAAACGGCGATAATTTCGCAGACCTCAACAAAGATGTGAAGGTGAAGGCGGCAATGGAATGGTTTAAAAATTGAGGAGATCGTTGTTCCCTGCCTGCCGGCAGGCAGGGTTGGTAGTTTTTCGTTGTTCGTTCCTAGACTTAACGCCGCTCGGACTCAGGACTCACGACCTCCGAACATTTTCCATCTTACATCTTCAGACTCCCAACTTCAAGACTCAAGACTAAAGACTCTCAACTCCCAACTCAGGACTCCCAACTCTAAACTCCCTCATTTTAACTTAAAGTAAACCTCAATTTTCATCAGCAATAACACCTTCACTCCTCATGCATAGATGAAGCATACATGAAGCACATGTGAAGCACATACTAAGCACCTTTTGTGAATTTGAAATAAGCCCGTAATTCCCGTTTAAAGCGACATTTTTTTTTTGATGCATTTCAATAACGTTTATTAGGGAAGAATTGTAAATTGAAACTTTTCTTTATAGTTAAATCTTCCGTCTTCCATCTTACATCTTCCATCTTACATCGTCCTTCCATCTTCCATTTTCCATCTCCCATCTCCCAAATATCCTTCGACTCCGCTACCGATTTAAATCGGCACAAGTCAGGATGACCCAACTAATGAATCCCACTCACTACTCCTTTATCTTTCCGTCCTACGGACTTTCGACCCCACATTCCAAACTCAAAACTCCCAACTCAACACTCCCAACTCAAAACTTCCATCTTCCATTTTCCATCTTACATTTTACATTTTACCTTTCCCTCTTACATCTCCAAATATCCTTCGACTCCGCTACCGATTTAAATCGGCACAAGTCAGGATGACCTAACGAATGAGCCCCACTCTCTGTCTCTGCTCCTTTATCTTTCGGTCTTTTCGGACTTCCGGACTATCAAACTCCCAACTCAAGACTCCCAACTCCCAACTCAAGACTTCCATCTTACATCTTCCATCTTCCATCTCCAAATATCCTTCGACTCCGCTACCGATTTAAATCGGCACAAGTCAGGATGACCTAACGAATGAATCCCACTCACTACTCCTTAGCTTACTGACTTTCGACTCCCAACTCGCAACTCAAAACTCCCAACTCAAAACTTCCATTACATCTTCCTTTTTGCATCAAAACCCCTCTAATTAGAATTCTTTAATTTATTCAACCTGTTGACAACAGCTATTCGTCATTAGTTTTGGGCTATTTGCTAGTTCAAACCTCAAACGCAGTGGTTTTGTGTTCATTCTTAAGCCTAACTTTCATTTATCACTTACGAACAAACCCCGAAAGGGCTCAATCAGACAAATAAAACCACAACAAATGCTGATTAAACAAAGTGCCGCTGTTTTTTTGATGAGCAAGGGCCTGCGAAAAGGCACCTAGCGGGATTGACAAGCATTTATTCATCTGTTAATGTTTTATTTTGGTATGAATGAGCTACGCTTTGCTTCGGGTTTGCATACTTTTGATGTTTCAATAATGCGCAGCATTCTTGAACGCCCCTAAAATATACAACCGTGAAAAACTTTGATGCCTGCCGGCATAGAGGCAAAAAAGAAGACAATATAGTTATCCAAGCAATAGAAAGAATTCGGGAGAGCTGCGCTCTGTCGAGGTGACGATTCGCGGGTGTTTCCTCCCACATCCCTCCCAGATTCCTTCGAAGAATCGGCCCTTAAAGCAAGGTTTCTCGAACAAGACTGGGGCAAGTCTCGAACAAACCTAAATCTAAACCGTTCAAATGCGGTCAAACCCGTTCAAAACAGGTCATATTGTGTAAACACCATATAAGCGATAAGTTTTTGGTTTACATTCGTCTCAACGTTAAAAGTGCTTTGATTTATTGTAGTCCCGAAGTCTCGGGATTTCGCTGCGCTCAACTTTGGGATCATTAGTTCATTGGTAGCATTGGTTCATTCGTATCATCATTAGTTCATTGATATAATTGGGATCATTAGTTCATTGGTAGCATTGGTTCATTCGTATCATCATTAGTTCATTGATATAATTAGTATCATTAGTTCATTGATATCATTGGTTCATTGGTATGATTAGTCATTGGTGTCATTAGTTCATTGGTATCATTGGTATCACTAGTTCATTGCTGGTCGCTTTAGCTGAACGAATTGATGGAATGGTTAGTAAAGCGTTGATCGTTACCAGTTTTGCGCTTTTAGCACTTCGAAGTTCCGACTGCGACTCAGTACTCAAGACTCACGACTCCAAACTCCAAACTCAGCCCCAACAGTTCACAAAACTGCCTAAAATGATAACAGAATTGACATAATTAGCGCCTAGTTGAATAATTAAAAACAATTTAGTCCTAATTTGTATTGGTCTAGTTTTTAAACTGTGTACAATTTTTGATAAACGAGTTATGAAAAGTCATCTGGTATGGAAAAATTGAAAGCCAACATGGTATTTGATTTAGAATATTTCTTCGCAATTACACCTGATCTTTTACTTATTGCAGGTTTTGATGGCTTTTTTAAAAAAATAAATCCAGCCGTATCCAAGACCTTAGGTTACACAGACGAAGAACTGTTTTCGATGCCAATTTTATCACTTGTACATCCCAGCGATCAGGAAATCACGGGTCATAAAAATGTGAGTTTGAGCGAGGGACAGTCATTGTTGAATTTCGAGAACAGGTACGTAACAAAAGAGGGCACGATTGTTTGGCTTTCGTGGACTTCCGTTCCAATCATGAGAGATAGTTTGGTGTTCGCCATCGCAAAAAACATCACCTATAGGAAACAGCTGGAAGAATACGATCGCATCTCATCTATATTAGGGATGATTGATGATGATCACCACAAGCGATTTAAGACGCCACAAAAAAGAGAGCGATCAACGGCACATCACAATCATTCCGTAATTGGCAATAGTAAAAAGGACGAAGAGCCTTCTCAATCCGACCAATTCTGGTTAAACAGTTTCGAAAAGATTGTGAGAGAAAATGCTGGCAAAACAACGCTGAACCTCACTTTAATTAGTGACGGCTTAGCGCTTAGCCAAAGGCAACTTTTTAGGCGTGTAGATCAAATATTGGGCATCACGCCAAATAAATTAGTTCGGGTAATACGGTTACAATTAGCTTGGGAAGCGATTGCTTCTGGCAAGTACCGTACCATTAAAGAGATTTCGAACATTGCAGGCTACAATTCGAGGAGTCATTTTAGCAAATTATTCATGGAAGTTTATGGCATCCATGTTTCAGAATTACTTTAACCATACATTGAATTTGAAAAATTTATCTACCAATAAATTAACAGAGCGAAATGGCAAAACGTATTTTAGTCATCGATGATGACGAAGACATCCTTAATATCATGGATATTATTTTGGGTGAGGAAGGTTACGAGGCCATACTTTCTCCAACTGGGCCAAGTACCGAAGAAATTAAGCTTATACACCCCGATCTTATCCTACTAGATGTAAGGATTGTAGGCTTTGAGAAAACGGGCACGCAAATTTGTGCAGACATAAAGAGTCAACTAGAACTCTCCAAAATCCCAATCCTACTTTTTTCTGCTGAGGCTGATGTACCTAAGCTTGCCAATAAAAGTGGAGCAAATGGTTATGTCATCAAGCCTTTCGACATTAATAAACTTCTTGCAACAGTGAAAGAATTTATAAATTAGCATATAATTTGCTGATGATGAATGAAGAACCAAAAAAACACAGGTCGTGGAAAAAAATTCAGTTAGGTTCTGAAAGACTTAAACAATTTTTCCTCAAACACCTCGATCGTATTTATGGTGCCAAACAACACTTGGTGGTCAAGCTGCCCAGCCTTATGGAAGAGGTTGAGTTTGCTGACCTGAAAAATGCAATTATAGAAACAGTTGCGGATGTAGAGAAACAGATCGCCCGAATAGAGGTGATTTATTCCTTGCTTGACGCGGAAGTTGCCACAGGTAGCATTTATGGGCCAGCAGGTATGATAGAAGACGCCTTTGAAGCGATAAACGAACAAAAAGGCGAACCAGAACTTCGCGACCTATCCATCATTTTCTATTTACAAAACATTGAAAGCATGGAGATGTCGTCCTTTCAAATCCTACAAATGGCCGCAGTAAAACTGAAGAATAAACACATCAACCAGTTGCTAAAAGAGAACTATGATGAAGCCAAAGCAGATAGAACTTTATTACTGCTAATCTCCTCAAAATACATTACAACCTAGGCGGAGCGTTGTTCGTTGAGCGTTCGGTCTTTTCCGACTTCGTACTCAGGACTCAAGACTTTTTCCATTGTTCGTTGTTCGTCTTGTCTTTTCCGACCTCGTACTCATTACTCAAGACTTATGACTCAGGACTCACTTCCCAACTCTCAACTTTCAACTCTCAACTCTCAACTCAACCCTCCCTCCTCAACCGCTCATTCTCTTCCCTCAACCGTTTTAATTCTTCCAGCTGACCTTTAAATGCGGTTTGTATTTCTTCCTGCGTGTATCTAGGCGTGATGTGTTGTGGACAATTCCAATCGTAACCTTGCACCTTGAAAAGCATGATAAACTTAGGTTTATGTTGATAATCAGCTATATCAAGTTTTTCAAGCAGGTCTGGCCTATCTGTTAGGGCCACTACCTCCACTTCAGCGAACATCTTAAGTCGTGTTTGCGAAGCCTGATCAAGAAAAAATAAAGCCGCTTTATTATTGGTTTTGATGTTACCAGCAGAGATGTATTGTTTGTTCCCT
>SEDG01000208.1 GCA_004295885.1 Pedobacter sp.
GATCAAAAGACAATGTTAGATTTTGACTTGGCCGAATTGTATGAGGTTGAAACAAGGGCTCTTAAACAAGCTGTTAAAAGAAATATTTCTAGGTTTCCATCCGATTTTATGTTCCAACTCAACAAAGAAGAGTGGCAAGAGCTTATCACAATTTGTGATAACCTGCCAAAAAATGCAAAATTTAGCCCTGCCCCTCCATTTGCGTTTACCGAACAAGGCGTTGCGATGCTTTCCAGTATCTTAAATAGTGAAAAAGCCATTAAAGTAAATATAGAAATCATAAGGATCTTTGCCAGGATTCGACAAATATTAATGGACAACAACAAACTACTGCTTGACATAGAAAAAATCAAGAACAAGCTTGAACACCAAGATAAAAAGTTAACCAACCACGATAAAAACATTGAACTGGTTTTTAAGTACCTAGATGAGTTGTTAGCCAAGAAAGGAACACAGGAGTATAGAAAAAGTATTGGCTATAAGATTGGAAAGTGATAGAAATAAAAGAAATCATTTACTAATGGTTGCAATACAGCCACAGATTTCTTTTCCTCCCCTCCGATGCAAAATCGAAGCAGGCTCTTGCCCTTCCGAAGAATCGGGACAAGCTTTCCAGAGGGGGACATACATAGACATAGTTCAAGAAAAAAGATTTGGCAACGGTATGGCGTAACTTATAAGGCGTGATGAGTGTATATCAGCTAGTCCTTTGCACCGCATTAGGATACCCGTCCGAGCTATCGGAACGAGCTGGCAATGACGCCTTAAGTGAAAATATCGACCTTTAAATAATCTTCTTATTGCATTAAAACACCCTTCAAATAGCTATTGGAACATTTGCCGCCTGCCGTAGAGGCAGGATCATGACGTACCGCAAATTAGCGCACAGTTTCAACATAGGTATGCAACCAAAAGATCCTTTTCATCGTCTTCCTTAAAAAGCAAAACACTTTATGGTAAAAGGGTTTGATTTTTTTATGTGATCACAACCAAAAAAATATGTTAAAACTTAAGCTAAGTATGTTTGCGATGCTGTTTATATTTAGTACGGCAAGCAGCTATGGGCAATTTTTTGAAATCTTACAGACCGTAAACGTTGAACAATACCAAGGCAAAACCTTTAGTTTGGAGGGCAAGATATTTTATAAGGATGCCATTACCAATAACTCATGGGCGGTACTGGGTGCTCGTTCGCTAAATGGCGAAGGCAAACAGCTGAAACAAACCCTGTACAATGATAATGCAGGTGATTACTTTAAGCAAGGTGCGTGGAGCAGCTACCAACTAAAAGGAAAGATTGAGAAGGGCGCAAAATATTTAGCACCCAGCATTACCATTGCAGGTGGCGGCAGCTATTACGTTGATGAGGTAAGGTTGTTTATCAAAGATGGTAAGGACAGCATTGCCATACCGATGAAAAATGCTGGTTTTGAAAACGACTCGCTCACCAGTTGGCAATCAATGGGCTTAGCTCAGCAAACCAAATTAACTTTAACTACAGAAAAAGCATTCTCTGGAAAACAGTCTTTGCTGATAGACAATTCGAAGCTGCAACAGACCCCCACCCTGGGTAGTAACCCTAATGCCGGCAAATATGTTGACGTTAATGGCATTAAGCTTTACTACGAAATTTATGGTGAAGGAGAGCCGTTGCTATTGCTGCATGGCAACAACTCATCTATACAAAGTTTTGAGCAGCAGGTGGATGTACTGCGCAAAAAATATAAAGTGATTGCGCTAGATAGTCGTGGCCAGGGAAAGTCTACAGCCGACAAAACCAAGCTTACGTACGAACTGATGGCCAAAGATGTTAATGCCTTTTTGGAACTTTTACAGCTAAAAAACGTAAACGTGCTAGGATGGAGTGATGGTGGCAACATTGCCTTAATACTGGCCATGCAACATCCAGATAAGGTAAGCTTGCAGCAAATACAGGCGCCCACTTTGGTAATGGCCGGGCAGCATGATGTGGTAAAGGAAAAACATACCAAATTAATTGCAGAAAAAATCCCTCGTGGTAAGTTATTGATCTTTAAGGGAGCAGACCACGAGGCACCTAAAAAAATACCGCAGCAGTTTAACCAAGCGGTATTGGATTTTTTTAACTAGCTGGATGGAGGTGTATCGTTGAGGCGGTATTTGGTTAATTGGTTAACTGGTTAATTGGTTTCCCGAGATCCCGATAGCTATCGGGACGGGATTTCGCAAGCTCAAAATTGGTTAAGTGGGGTTAAGCCATTTAATGCCCCTGGAATAATAAGTACCAACGGGCGCATGGCCGTTTTTGGTTTTGCCATCCCAAAAAGCCTTGGTTCCATTAGTTTCGTGAACTCTTGCTCCCATCCGATTAAAGATGGCGATTACAGCTCTGGGATCATTCTCTAGTCCACTTACCGTCCAGATATCATTTACCCCATCCCCATTCGGACTAAATGAATTGGGCATCATTAACTCCTTACAATAGGGTAAAACCTTATAGGTAGCAGCAGTTGTACAGCCGTTTTCATCTTCTATTGTTAGGGTGTAATCTCCAGTCCTGGTTACTAAGTACGTGGACTTGGTGGTACGTACACCGTTCCAAATGTAATAAAGGTAGCCTTCTGGTGCTTTTAAATGAATTTCTTCCTTCAAGAGCTGGCAAATGTTTAGTGGGGGAATAATGGGCACATTGGGTCGTGGATTGATCGTTACATTTAAAACCTCGCTTATGCTATGGCAATTGGCTTCATTGGAGATGGCTACACTATAGGCTCCAGACTCGGCCACTATAATTACAGGACTGGTTTGCCCAGTGTTCCATAAGTATTTGTTTCCCGCTACGTAGGGTACACTTAAGGTAAGGGTTTCTCCCTTACACAATGTTTTTGCTGTATTTTTGGTGATTGTTGCATCTGGAGGCGAGCTAAAAACCACTGGAAAAACGACACTCCTGCTACTACAAGTTCCACTTAAAAATTCTACCTCATAATTTCCTGCCTCAAGGCCCTCAATTGAATTTCTATTGGCAAAAGCCGTAATTTCAGTTCCATTTTTAAACCATTTTGTAGGGTAGGCAGCCTGGTTATTAACCGATAATACGGCGTTGTCATCTCGGCAATAAATGGCCTTGTTAGCAACTATAACAGGTTTTACTTCTTTTAATGCCGTGTTTACCACTACCTCTACCTGCTCGCTTGTAACTGCGCAGTCTCCAATGCCATAAACCAATACGCTATATTTACCGCTGGTGCCCACATCGATATTGGCAGTTGTTGCGCCGGTATTCCACAAGTATTTGATGCCATTTGTGGTCACTGCTGTTAAGCGAACCGTTTCTCCGTGACACAAAACCCTATCAGAACTTCGGGTTAACTGTACAACTGGCGGCTCATTAAACTCAACTTTTACTGCCGTTGCTTTTGTTTCGCAATTTGCAGCGTTAGAAAACGACACCCTGTAGAGGCCAGCAACATTAACCGCAATCTCATTCCTAGCGCTAAATTCGGTTAGTTCTACTTCATTGAGGTACCATTTGGTTTTTAACTGCTCGGCATTGGCAACTGTTAATTTTGCAGTTTCTCCCTTACAATAACCAACCTTATCTTTATTGATTACAGGTGTGATGGTGGGTAATACATTGAGCTTTACATTGGCAGAGCTTTCAAATGCACCTGAACAGCTGCTCACTTCTACTCGGTAATTGCCCGATACATTCGCCGTATATTTGTTCAGATTGGCATTTGCCACTTGTACATTATCCTTAAACCATCGGTAGCTATAGCCAGTAAATAGCTGGGTTTCAAAAACAAAACTTTGGTTTGTGCAGATGTTAACTGTAGGGGGATAGGTAAAGGTTATAATGGGGCCCTTGTTGTTGTTAATGATAATGGGGATAGACTTAAATTTAATACCTTCACATAAAACCAATGCGGTAAAAGAATACTCACCACTTTCTTGAAAGGTCACCGTTTTCATTCCAACCAAGTCTGGTAATTCTTGTCCATCCTTAAACCACTGGATCAGTAACTGGCTATCAAAATCCTCCCGAATCCTTGTATTTACAGTTATGCTTTCGGAACCGCAGGTATTAAAAATTGCTTTAGTATAATCGCCTGTATTACTCTGGGGTTTTGAAAAGAATAAATTTGCAAGTCTGATGTCATCAAAATATTCTTGTTCCAACACTGCATAGATTTTGGTAAGGCCAGTTTCTGAAGCTACCCAAGCCACCTTTTCGCACATGGTATCATAAGTAACACCGCTCGAAAAATCGACACTCACCAACTCTTGCGAGTCCATGCAGATGCTATATACTTTTTCGATAGGAAAACCCTGAAGCGTCTTAAATTTGATGCTTTGCACATTGGTAAGGACATTGAGGTCTTTAAAAATGGATTCCTGGGTATAGTAAACCCCCTTATCTGTTGCAGCCAATATGTAATTCTGCATTGCAATTGGCGATAAGGCGTTTATTTCTTCCAAGTCGTTAACAATCACATTTGGGATTACTTTAGCAATTGTAGAGGTAGGGCAATCTCTTGAAGCCTTCACAAAAAGGCCCTCATCTGTTCCCCAAAAATAAAATCTGCTTAAATAATCGCTATTACCAGTTAAGGGATCTATATAATAATGGCCAGTTAGTGTGGCATTAATTTTTGATGGGTAAGGGCCATTATCTGGTATGGCACCGCTAAAGAAATAGGGTAACTTGGTGTGAAACGTGATGGTATTCCGATCAGGCTGAAAGTTACAGGAATAAGCTGGATAGGTGTATTGAAAATCAACAGAAAAATTTCCCGTGTTGGTAATCCTCCACTCCGGCTGACTTACAACTGGCTGGTTGTCGTAGTTGTATGTTGCTGTAACCGCTGTATTGCCCCTAAACAACTTATACATATGCTTGTTGGTGGCAATTGCTAAATAATCCGTGTTTGGCACCGTGGGATAGTATTGGTAGTAAAATGTGTTTTTATATTCGTTGATGATGGATATATTGTTGATGCGGGTTACTTCGGGATAAGGTACCTTGATTTCTAGCTTTACACCTGCCTTAAAATGGACAATCACATCAGGCCTCACTAAAAAGTACATTTCTTGCTCTGTATAACCCGTAATTTCTGCAACAGTAATTTGAGCTGTAGGGGCATAGATTTGGAAATCGTTTTCAGTCGCTCCTTTTTTATAGACTTTTCCATCTTGGGTTAATGCCCAAACCGTATGATCTTCTACAGAGACAAAGACTTTTTTAAGTGAAACGCCCTGGAGAAAACGTTCTCCTGTTACCAATTTAAGTTGGGCTGCACCCTTTAAAGAGAAAAAAGCAAGAAGTAGGCATAAAAAACTAAAAGTAATGGAGCGCATTCAGGGATTATTGGTACTGCAATTTAAAAGAATTATTTGAAATCATGACGCTACGTGACATTTGATGTGTTTGAATTATAGCTTCCCAAAGAATAGCTACACACTACCTAGTTCGCATATATCCCTATATCAACTCCAACAAATCCTTTTTCGTTAACGATTTAAAGATAGATTCTTCAGTTTTAATTAAATCACTGGCTAAGTCTTTTTTGGTTTCTTGCATCAGCATGATTTTTTCTTCGATGGTATCTGGGCAGATTAATCGTACTGCCATAACATTTTGATGTTGGCCAATTCGATAGGCTCTATCTATGGCTTGGTTTTCTACGGCAGGGTTCCACCAAGGATCTATGAGGTAAACATAGTCCGCTTTGGTTAAGTTGAGGCCTACCCCACCTGCTTTTAAACTAATCAAAAACACCCTCACCTCTGGGTTATTCTGGAAAGAGTCTACTACACTTTCTCGGTTTTTCGTTTGTCCGGTTAGGTAAGCAAATTTAATTTGACGTTGCTCTAGTTCGGCTTTTACCAATTCTAGCATGCTCACAAACTGAGAAAAGACCAATATTTTATGGTGTGGAGATTTCGTTTCAATTTGCTCTAACAATACATCCATCTTGGCAGAAGCATCCCCGAAGTATTTCTCTTTACTTAAAATGGCTGGAGAATTACAGATTTGTCTCAACTTGGTTATGCCTTGCAATACGTGCATACTGCTTCGTTTAAGCTCGTCTTCGGCTGTGCCCATTAGATAGTCCCTAATTTCTGTGCGGCAACTTTCATAAATCTCACGCTGTTGCGTATCCATTTCGCAATAAATTACCATTTCGGTTTTATCTGGCAATTCATCAGCTACTTGTTCTTTGGTGCGCCTCAACAAAAAAGGATTGATGCGTTTTTGCAGTTCAGCGGCACGTTTGGCATCTTTAAATTGATCTATCGGAACAGAATAAATCTGTCGGAAATGTTCTCTACTTCCCAGCAAACCAGGACAAGCGAAAGAAAGTTGTCCGTATAAATCGAAAGTATTGTTTTCTATCGGCGTTCCCGTCATCACTACCTTATTCCTCGATTGCAATAACCGCACTGCTTTATAACGTTGTGAATCTGGATTTTTGATGGTTTGCGATTCATCTAAAAAGATGTAGTTGAAACGATAGTCTTTTAAGAACCTCACATCAGACAGCAATGTTCCATAAGAAGTTAGGATGACTTCATATTTATCAAAATCGGCAACAATTTTTGCTCGGTCGGCACCATAAATAGTCAGCACTTTTAGTGTAGGTGCAAACTTTTTAATTTCTTGCTGCCAGTTAAAAACCAAGGATGCCGGCACCACAACCAAATTGGTATTGTGTCCCATTTTTTCCTTTTGGGATAAGATGAATGCCAAAACTTGCACTGTTTTACCCAAGCCCATGTCGTCTGCTAAACAACCTCCAAAATTAAACCCGTCTAAAAAGTTAAGCCAGTTTAATCCTTCCTTTTGATAACCACGCAGGGTTGCATTCAGTTCAGCAGGAACTTGAATGTCTTCAATATTTTCGAAAGCTGAAAGTTTAGAACGATATAATGCTAATCTTTGTCGAGTTTCAATATCTAAAACTTCGTCTTCGTACAATTCTTCAACCGTCGCATAATTAATGTTTGGTGTATGCAAGGTCTCCCCTACAATTTCTGCGGCACCAAAATAACCTTCAAACTTTTGCAGCCATTCATCGGGCAAGATGCCCATTGTTCCATCGTCTAATTGCACAAATTTGTTTTTGTTCCTAATGGATTTATGCAAGTGTTTAAGGGAAACGGTTTGTTTGTTGAA
>SEDG01000209.1 GCA_004295885.1 Pedobacter sp.
ATACGTGTATCCTTAGTTAAAACAGCTCCAACATGTGCTCGCACACAATGGGAACGAGTAGCTAAATCTGTAGCCAGATTCATGAATATTTCGTTGAAAGCTTGTTTTGCCATTCTGTGTAAATTAAAAAGCGCTCCGATAAATAGCAGAGCGCTTTCAAAATTAGTATTTTTTCTTCAAACGTTTAGGCTAATTTTATTTCACTGAACCTGCCTTATGCCCTCTAATTGCAAAAAATATAATATATAGGTAAGCTGGCAATAGGGTATATAAAAATGCGTGTTGAAAATCAATATTTAAGGTATCCTTTAAGAAACCATAAATTGGCAAAACCAAGGCACCACCAGCAATGCCCATGATCATAATTGCCGAGCCTGTTTTGGTAAATCTTCCCAAACCTTTAATGCCTAACGGGAAAATAGCAGGCCACATCAGCGAGTTCGCTAAACCTAATAATGCTACCGAATAGAAAGATACATTACCAGTAGAAAAAGCTGAAACAAAGGTTAACGTAACGCCCAAGACAGCACAAATACGTAGTGCCATTTGCTGACTTATAATTTTTGGAATAGCAATAATGCCAATAACGTAGCCAACTAGCATGCAAATAAGTGTAAAGGAAGTAGAAAAACGTACAATATTTGGATCGATGTTTAACTCACGCCCGTAGGTTGCAATTCCATCTCCAGCCATCACTTCAACAGCTACGCAACAGAAAATAGCAAAAGCACCTAGAAACAAATGTGGGTATTGGAATATGCTCGACTTCGCTTTTACTTTACTGGCTTCATCAATTATATCTTCTTCAGCCTCTACTTCTGGAAGATTTACAAACTTAATTAATACAGCAAAGAGCACAAAAACCACTGCCAACACAATGTAGGGTGTATGCACTCGTTGCAATAACTCATCTAAAATTGCATTTTTTGCATTGATATCTGTAGTTGCATTAATCTTTGCTGTAGTTTCGCCGGCGTTCTTCAAAAACAACACGCCAAAAATAATTGGAACCAATACCCCTGCCCCTTTATTACACAAACCTGCAATAGAAATACGTGCTGCAGCGCTATCAATTGGGCCGATGATGCTTAAGTAAGGATTTACAGCAGTTTGCAACAAGGCCATCGCAGAACCTTGGATAAAGATACCCGTTAAAAACAAACCATAACTTCTGTTATCTGCAGCAGGTATAAATATGAGAGAACCCACTCCCAATATTACCATACCTAAAACTAGTCCGTTTTTAAAACCAATTTTTTGCAAAATCCAAGAACTTGGTAAAGCAAGAAAAAAGTAGGCGATGTAAGAGGCGAAGGTTACAAAAAATGCTTGTAAATCGGTTTCTAGATTTAAAGCTAGTTTTAAGAATGGAATTAATGTACCATTTGCCCAAGTTACGAAGCCGAAGATGAAAAACAGCGCACAGCAGATTACCATGGGCAATAATGCCGTTCTGTTTTGGTTTGGAATAGAAGTCATTGTTTAGTTTAGGTTTAA
Source organism: Pedobacter sp. (assembly GCA_004295885.1). Classification (GTDB taxonomy): domain Bacteria; phylum Bacteroidota; class Bacteroidia; order Sphingobacteriales; family Sphingobacteriaceae; genus Pedobacter. The sequence continues at coordinate 1,498 of SEDG01000209.1, forward strand.
ATTTTATCTAACATAAGAAAAAATTAAAGCCATTTAAGAATTAAAAACAGCGCAAACGTTTGATTAAAAGCAAAAAAAAGCCCCGATATTAAAATCGAGGCTTTAGATAAATATATTTTGGCTTAGTGTCCGCCAGCAACTTTCTGGTCGAAATCTATTCCTTGTGCTTTTAATATGCTACTTGCTTTTAAGGCATAGAATGCTAAATAAGCAAAACATAAAATTCCAACCACATAACTGTATTGTATGCCGATACTTCCAGCAATCCAACCTTGCAACGGACTGATAATAGCTCCTCCCATAATCATCATAATTAAGAAACTACTACCTTGACTTGTATTTTTACCTAATCCGCTTACTGCCAAAGTGAAGATACATGGCCATAAAGTACTGCAAAATAATCCAACACTTGTAAAAGCATATACACTTACCATTCCTTTGGTAAACATACCTACAAGTAGAGCTAAAATACCAACACCAGAGAAAATAAGTAACATACGAGCAGGATTACCTTTACTAGCCATATCTGCAAGGATTAATACAAGAATTATCACCCCATAAACATAAAATGGAGCTAAATCATGTTTCGCAATTGCATTTACCAATAAGAAAATACCAAATGCTAAATACGGAGCAATAAATCTTAAAACTTTTTGTAAACTGATATTATCGGTGAAAGCTTCAACTGCACCTGTCCAACGACCAATCATCATACTTGCCCAATACAATGAAATGTATGGAGCAATATCTTTTGTAGAGAAACCTAGGTTTTCTTTCATGTACTCTGGAAGATTACTAGCTGTAGATACCTCAACACCTACGTAAACAAAAATAGCAATCATTCCTAATACCAACTGAGGGTAAGCTAGTGCAGAACCGCTTCTTCCTCCCTGTTTTTCTTCAGCTTCTATTAACGCAGGTTTATCTGGCAATGCCGAGAACTTTAATAAGATGGCTACAACTAAAAATGCAGCACCTAAAATCAAATATGGAATTTTAACGCTTTGTATATCTAATGTGGTATCGCCACTTGTAGCTGTTCCAAAAATTGCAAAACTTACAATTAAGGGACCTATAGTTGTACCAAAATTATTGATACCGCCCGCTAAGGTTAAGCGTTGTGAACCTGTTTTTATAGGACCTAAAGCAATTGCCAACGGGTTTGCCACAGTTTGTTGCAATGAGAAACCTAAGGCTACGATAAATAAGCCCGAAAGCATAAGCGTAAACGAGCCGTTATTAGCTGCAGGGTAAAATAATAACGTTCCTAATGCTGAAATTCCTAACCCTAAAGCTAAGCTATTTTTATAGCCAATTTTATTAATTAAATCGGTTTTCATAATAGCCGAAATACCAATTAAAATAAGCGAGCCAACAGTGTAGGCAATATAGAAAGCAAATGACACTAACTGGCTTTCAAATTGTGAAAGGTTAAAAGCTTCTTTGAAAACAGGAATAAGGATATCATTACTTGCGGCTACGAAGCCCCAAAAAAAGAAAACAGTCGCTAAAGGGATGAACTGTGCCCAATTGGTTTTGGCATTTTGTGAACTCATTTTTTTAAATTTTGGTTTTTAGTTCGTTAAACATAAATAAAATTTATTGTTTACTAAAGTGTATTTATTACACAAAAGAATTTTTAATAAACGTCATTATAACGTGTATTGGCAATATTTTGGGTAAAAATTGCAACAACTATTGCACAAATCGGATAGATTTTAGCTTTAAAAATTGCATATTAGCATAAAATATAGGAGACGCTAATGTTTGAAGCTATTTTATTGGGCATGGGTGCAGGGCTAATTTCCTCATTCTTAACTGGTCCCGTTTTTTTTGCAATGATTAAGACCAGTATCGAACGTGGATTTAAAGCTGGTTTTTCTTTAGCGATTGGTGTAATTATTAGTGATATTGTTTTAATCGGACTTGTACTTTTCGGAAGTCAGTTTCTAAAATATCAAGCTAGTTTCGATAAATATGTAGGTATAATTGGAGGTATATTTTTACTTGCAGTTGGCGTCTATTATCTGCTGTCAAAAGTTTCTATAAATTATGATACAGACCCGCTTAGCAAAATAAACAAGCGAGGTTATTTACTAAAGGGGTTTTTGATGTGCATTTTAACGCCATCTACCTTGATGTTTTGGATTATAGTGAGTGGGATTATCTCTGTGAAACTAGATAAATTGGATGAAAAGCTGTTTTGTTTTTTTATAGCAATGGCAACCCAGTTAACAATCGATGGTTTTAAAAGCTATTACTCTAGCAAGCTCAGACACAGGATTAAGGAGGATACCTTAAGCAAGCTTAATAAGGTGGCAGGCGTAATTATTATCCTTTTTGCCAGTTGGTTAATCTATAAAACTTATCATCAATTTTACTAATTGATAATTTCAAGCAAACTGGCTTTACAGCATACTACCAGTTCCAGTATCGTAGCCTAAAATCTATTATAGTTTTCGTCTAATTCAGAAATTACATACTGTGGACTATCTATAGCATATTTAATTTTGAGCGAATCACCTTCGCCTAAACCATTGGGATTGCTGTCAAATCCCCCTTCATAATTATATGTTTTACCTTCAACTATATACCTAATATGTACACTATGACCTTTGTAAGATGATATTTTAGTAACTACCCCCTTGGTCTTGTCGTAGGCTTTCTGAACTTTTTGAATATTGTAATCACGCTCTGAGTCCCCATCTCTCATCATTAAATAAATTACCGCTGATATAAGGCTAAGGAACGCCACAATTGTCAGTATCACTTTTGACTTTTCCTTCATAAAAAAATTTGAATGTCTACTTCCTTAAAGTTCGTAAAAAAAATATATCGCATGGTTTGTCACCTTAGCATTGCATAATTTATTCAGTATCTAAAATTTACTCTATAGTAAGACATTTCTTTACAATACATCATTAAGGTCGTACAAATCTACGTAATCTAAAACCTTACCTCCACTACAGTTTTCCATGTTTTGGAGCCTATAATACTTTCTATCTCCCTTTTTTAAGAATACCTGCTCTCCTGTTTTCTCGCATGGTACTCCACCGTTATTAATTTTTACAAAGGTTATAATGGTTCCAACAAAAGAAACTTGACTTGCGTTTAACCTTTTGATTTTACCATTAATTTTCAAAAATTCGTTGCTGCTATTGGTTTGCTCTCCACTGATGGTAAATGAACCGTCACTTTGTTTTACTACTTCTGCCTTACCTTGATTTTCGAATCCAATCCATTGTAATGAAATGGGGATTGTTCTTTTGATATTGATTTCAACATTAGAAACTTTCTTCGCAACATTATCTCGAACTTTATTTAAGGTATCATTAAGCTTATTTAATTTCGAACTTAAGCTATCGCCAGTTTTTGATATTGCATCTTCTACTTTATCTTGCTTGGCCTCAGAACAAGCGAGTCCGATGCAAATTAATAATCCTAAAAAAATCTTTTTCATAATTGATGTATTTGTTTGATACAACAAATAAATTTCTTGCTGTTTGAAAGGCCTATAAATATCTTTTACGTAATTAACAATTTGTTCCTTAGGCAATAATAAAGATGCTTTGCATTTTTGGTAAACCTCTTCAATGATATGCTCCATTCCTCTTTCCTTTAACAATTGAATGGCCGCATCAAAAGCAACAAACTGCCCCATTTTAGACATGTCTATACCATAACAATCTGGGTAACGAATTTGAGGCGCAGAGGAAACAATTATAATTTTCTTAGGATGCAACCTATCGATTATTTTGATGATACTCTGTTTTAAAGTAGTACCACGAACAATCGAATCATCAACTGCCACTAATGTATCGGTATGGTTTTTAATAACGCCATAGGTAGTGTCATAAACGTGAGCCACCATTTCTCCTCTATCTGCATCTTGAGTGATGAAGGTACGTAACTTAACGTCCTTAATAGCCAGCTTTTCAACTCTTGGCGTCATAGACAATAATTCGTCAAGTTGTTCGTCGTTAAGTCGTTCCTTACGATTAAGTAAAGCATCTTTTTGAACCTCACGTACATGTTCATGCAAACCTTCTACCATTCCATAAAATGAAACTTCGGCAGTATTTGGTATAAACGAGAAAACGGTATTCTTTAAATCTTTTTTAACCGCTCCTAAAACCTGAGGAATTAATAAATGACCTAATTTTTTACGCTCCTTATAAATATCAGCATCGCTACCTCTAGAGAAATAAATGCGCTCAAATGAACAAGCTCTCTTTTCTGCAGGTTCACGATACATTTCTTGTGTTACCGTTCCGTCTTTTTTAACAATTAAAGCATGTCCTGGCTCAATTTCTTTTACCTGTTTGATCTGAACGTTAAATGCAGTCTGTATAGCTGGTCTTTCAGATGCGGCAACTACAATCTCATCATCTGCATAATAAAACGCAGGGCGGATGCCGGAAGGGTCGCGAAGGACAAATGCATCGCCATTACCCACAATACCCGAAATGGTATAACCACCATCCCAATCTTTCGCAGAGCGACGTAAGATATTCGCTATGTTTAACTTTTCAGATATTTTGTGAGTAATTTCAACGTTGCTTAAACCTTCTTTTTTGTACTCATCAAATAACTCCTGATTTTCATCGTCTAAGAAGTGGCCTATCTTCTCCAAAACTGTAACCGTATCTGCTTTTTCTTTTGGATGCTGACCTAACTCATATAATTGCTCTAATAATTCATCAACATTAGTCATGTTAAAATTACCAGCAATTACTAAGTTTCTTGTCATCCAGTTATTTTGACGCAAGAAAGGGTGACAGTTTTCAATGCTATTTTTACCATGTGTACCATAGCGCAAATGACCAAGTAAAACTTCGCCGATGAAACTTACATTTTGCTTCAAAAACTCTGTGTCTTTCATCAACTCAGGTGTTTCGTTTTGGATATCTACAAATTTTCCTTGCACATAACCAAAAATATCTGCAACTGCATTTTGAGCCATTGAACGGTAACGACTAATATATCGGCTACCTGGTTTCATGTCTAATTTAATGGTTGCAATACCTGCTCCGTCCTGACCACGATTGTGCTGCTTTTCCATCAACAAGTATAATTTGTTGAGGCCATAAAGTGCAGTACCGTATTTTTCTTGGTAAAATGAGAGAGGTTTTAACAGACGGATAAAAGCTATTCCGCACTCGTGTTTGATCTGATCGCTCATGGATTGATGATTGAGCCGCAAATTTACCGCTTTAAAATTTCAAAACCTAACAAGAAATGAATCGTTTTCCCACATTTAAGTAATTTAAATGTTAATTTTCAAGAGGCGTAAAATTAGCTTTTATGCATCTTATGAGCGGCTATTTTTTCGCACAGAAACATTGATGCTCGTTCCTCAAAAACCTGAACATCACCAGATGTGTAAAAAGTTCTCTGTGCATTTTTCGCGAGCGTAGATTCTAGTTCGGCATGTCTTTTCAAATAATCTACTAAGCTATCCGCAACAATATCACCTTGTGCTACAATTTTAATATGGCTAGGTAAGTGCTGCTCAATTTTCGGAACTAGTAAGGGATAATGTGTGCAGGCTAATAAAACACAATCTATATCATTAGATTTTTGCAACAACTGTTGGATGTATTCATCTACAAAAAAGTCGGCACCTGCACTTAAATGTTCACCATTTTCAATAATAGGAACCCACATTGGGCAAGCTTGCTGATGAAC
>SEDG01000210.1 GCA_004295885.1 Pedobacter sp.
TTTGATGGAATTGAAGGAACAAATACACCTCTGTTTCCTTCGTTAGACAAGGCAAAAAACGGATTGGCAACCATATTTCTATCTACATACATATAGTTATGGCGACCTAAAGTTGCATAGCCTGTTATTCCGATTTTCAATTTATCAGTCAGTAATTTGGTATACGATAAGTTTGCTTTGTAAACTACAGGAATTTGAGCGTCTTCTGCATAAGTATTAATGGTAGGCACTTGAAAAGCTGTAAGAGAAGGTGCTGAAACCATTCCGTTTCTATAGCCAACAAAGTTTGGTGTTGGAACATCAACGCCAAAAACATCAACTGTTGCTAAATGTTTTCCATCAAAAGTAAGGTTGTTAATGGTTACATAATTGTTTACATCTGAACCAAAAATACCTGCTCCTAAACGAATGAAATCAGTGTGTTTCTCATTGATGTCCCAGTTTAACTGGATACGAGGTTGTAATAATAATTGCGAAAGCTCGTGGTCTGTTCTAACACCCAAGGCATCAAATAATTTTTGATTTAAAGGAGAAGTTGGATACTTGCTATAATCTAAACGTAACCGCCTGTAAAATCAAGGCCTAAGCCTAATTTAGTTTGCATTTGGCCATAAACTGCTGCATTCCAAATTCCTGCCGTTACTGTTGGGTCTGAAACTAGAGGCACCTCACGATAAAAACGATTTGGAATTAAGTTGGTAAAGTTTTGAAGAGAAGTTTGAGCTGTTGCACCACTTCCGCTATTTGTAAACTCGAAACGACCATTCACTTCACTACCGTATAATGATGTTGCATCGGTGTACATTAAATCAGCACCGAAAGTAAACTTAAATTTGTCTGTGTTATAATAAAAATTGTCTACCACTTGGAAAACGTTGTTGGTAAAGCCTTCTTGTCCAAAGCGATGACCACCAATTTGAACCGAAGTAGATTTTGTAGTTCCATCAGTTAATACTGAAGTTAAGTTTCCAACAACTGCTCTTGGAATGGAGATACCTAATTGGTCACCTTGTGTACTTGCCTGATAAGTGTATAAATGTTGAACTTTTAATTCGTTTGTTATTTTGCTATTAACCGTTGTACGTAAAGTTGCCAATAAACTATTATCTACGTTTTTATCATTACCGTAACTTTCAAAGAAGTTGATGGCAGTATTATCAGCTAAACCCAAAGGGTTTCTATCATTAGTATAGTTGTCACGAATGGTCAACAAATTTTTATCATTAATCTGCCAATCTAAACGAGCAAACCCAGCATCTGAACCACGTTTTTTAGCAAATGAACCAAATTGTTCTGAGTTTGCTACACCATATTTACTTTGCGCAACTGCTTGAAAACTGTTTAATGTTGCATTAGTGATGTTAAATCTTGCCTCATCAGCAGGGGTGTTAATGTCTGCAATAATTAACGGACGAGCATCTCTTTGATGATCCCAAGCCACAAAATAATGTAGTTTGTCTTTAATAATCGGACCACCTAAAGTAAAGCCATATTGATAAGTAGAGAAATCATTATCACGTTTTACGCCTCTAATATCATACGGACTTGCTAACCAATCTGCACGACCATAAGAAAAAGCACTACCACTAATTTGGTTAGTACCAGATTTTGTAACAGCACTAATTGTACCACCACCAGCACGACCATAAGTTACATCATATTGGTTGGTTACCACTTTAAACTCTCTTACTGCTTCAATAGAAATTGAATATGGAGCGCCACTTCTGCTTGTTGTACTTCCAGCAGATGTAGGGTTTTTAGCATTCATACCATCAATAGTGTAATTGGTTGATGAACCTAACTGACCAGAAATACCACCACCACGACTTAATGGAGATAAATCCATTAAAGAAGAAAAGTTACGACCGTTAACAGGTAATTGCGTAATTGCTTTAGCAGAAATTTCTGTAGACGCACCAAATTGCTGCACTTTGTTTTTTAATCCATTGCCATTAATTTGTACAGCTTGTAGTGTTTGAGCTGTATTCTGCATAGCGATGTTTGCTTTAACTAGATCGCCTTGGTTAAGCATATAACCAGACAAGGTTTGCTCACCTAAACCAACATAAGAAGCTTTAATGGTGTAGGGGCCACCTAAAGGAAGTTCTTTAAAAGTGTAATCGCCTTTGGCATTGGTACTTGTTTTGGTTGTAAAACCAGTCGATTCATTTTTAACAACTACAGAAGCGCCAGCAATTGGTTTTTTCTGCTCGTCTGTAATTACACCAGAAATTGATGCTTGTGTTGTTTGTGCGAAAGTCTTTACGTTCCACAACAAACTAAGTATTAAAAAAGATAATAAGAGTAGTTTTCTCTTCATAATGATTGGATAATTAATTTTTCACAAAACTCTATTTCAAAAATTAAGTGATTTCCACTATTTGGTTAAGAAATTGTAAACACACTACAGGAAAGTGTATTTTTCAATTATCTTTATGTTAAGAAAGTTTACGGATTGCTTGAGAAACCGAAGAATAATCAAGAAAATTTCTAAATAAATTCTTCGCGGTGCGGTGAATGACAAAAAGTGGTAATTTTGAAAGAAAAAAGAATATGGATTTATATGGTATTTTAAAAAGCGCACACTCGGGTTGGCGTTATGTAGTTTTTTTATTGCTAGTTGTTGCAGTTATCCAAGCTTTAGCTGGATGGTTTGGCAAAAAAACGTACACCGACGGAAATAGAAAACTGAACGTCTTCACGTTAATTAGTGCGCACATCCAATTGGTTTTTGGATTGATATTGTACTTTCTAAGTCCGCTTACCAAAATGGCGTCGTCAGAAGCAATTGGTCGTTACTGGAAAATGGAACACATTAGTATCATGATTTTGGCAATTGTCCTAATTACAGTTGGTAATGCTAAATCTAAAAAAGTAACCGATGCAGTGGCAAAACATAAAAACATTGCCATATTTTTTGGCTTGGCTTTGGTATTTATAGTTGTTGCGATTTTTATGATGACTAAAGTTGGTCCGACAAAAACATTTTTTGGGATGTCATAACGATGAGTAGCGAAATAGCAGTTAGCAATTCTTTAGCCTTTACATTATTATTTGGCGCAGCTCTTTTTATAGCGAAATCGAATTTATGATCTGATTAAAAATGATCATTTATCAAAATTTGAAAAGGTTTCACTTGCTTTTGTAATTTCATTACTCCCAATTTATGGCTCGTTTATCTTTTATATGTATGCTAAGAATATTTATAAGGCAGGGCGATATTTGAAAAATTAATAAAAAATTCAAAATATTTTGATTTCTTAACTTTTTGTATATTTTTGTCACACAATGATTAGCAATAAAACAAACACTTGGCAATGGCGTGGTTATTCTGAAAAGAGTTTCGTCGTAGCTTTGTGCACCTTATAGTTTATCAACCTAAACCTAAACTTAAACCACATTTCAAAACCCGACGTAACCACACGTCGGGTTTTTTGTTATAATTAAATTCGTCATTGCGAGCAAAGCGAAGCAATCTTTCTTGCAAGGCGATAATAGAAGAAAAGAATGAAAACATACAATATACAATCACACACCAAAAAGAGGCTCGCAGATACCACAACGCCAGTTAGCATTTATTTGCGTCTTCGTGATGTTTTTCCAAACACCATTCTGTTAGAAAGTTCTGATTACCACAGTCGTGAAAATGCTACTAGTTATGTTTGTGCCGAGCCAGTTGCGGGAATCATTTTGCAAGATGGCGTATTGAACACTTACTTTCCCGACGGCACAAAAGAAAGTAAAACTGATTTTGTTTTAACGGAGGAGATCGCTGAATTTAAAGCGAAATTCAAACCTGTAAATCAAACAAGAGAAAAGCATATTTCTACAGGGTTATTTGGTTATTTTACATGGAATGCTGTTCAGCATTTTGAGGATATCAAATTCACTTCGAGTACACCAGAGGATGAAAAAATTCCAACGATGCAGTATCACGTTTATAGATATATCATCGCGATAGACCATTTTAAGAACGAAGTAACTTTAGTTAAAAATTCATTTAATGCAGATGAAAATGAAGATTTAGCAAAAATTGAATACATCATTCAGAATAAAAACTTCCCTGAGTATAGTTTTAAAACCAATGGTGAAGAGCAATCTAATTTAACTAACGAAGGTTTTATGGATATGGTTCAGCAGTTGAAAAAGCATATTTATCGTGGCGATGTTTTTCAGATTGTTCCATCTAGAGCATTTAATCAGGCTTTTTTGGGTGATGAATTTAATGTGTATCGTTGCTTGCGTTCCATAAACCCATCGCCATATTTATTCTATTTTGATTATGGCAACTTCAAGTTGTTCGGCTCATCGCCAGAAGCACAAATAACCATCAACAATAATGTCGCTAATATTTTCCCGATAGCAGGTACTTTTAAACGCACTGGAAACGATGAAGAAGATGTGGCTCTAGCTAAAAAGTTAGAAGCTGATCCAAAAGAAAGTGCAGAACATGTGATGTTGGTAGATTTAGCAAGAAACGATTTGAGTAGACATTGCAGCGGGGTAGAAGTGAAGTCGTTTAAGGAAGTTCAATACTATTCGCATTTAATTCACTTGGTTTCTAAGGTGAGTGGAAATTTACAAGAGAACGTAAGTGCTTTTAAAGTGGTTGCAGATACCTATCCTGCTGGAACATTAAGTGGTGCGCCGAAATATAAAGCTATGCAATTGATAGACCAATACGAAAAACTAGGACGTAATTTTTACGCAGGGGCAATTGGTTACATGGGTTTCAACGATGATTTTAACCATGCTATTATGATTAGAACTTTTATGAGCAAAAACAACCACTTGCATTATAGGGCTGGAGCAGGAATTGTAGCTGATTCTATTGCGGAGAATGAATTAAATGAAGTGAATAACAAGATAGCTGCATTGCGTAAAGCAATTGCAATGGCTGAGGAGATTTAAGAACTAACCACAAAGACACAAAATACACACAGAAAACTTAGTGATCTTAGTGCCTTGGTGGTAAAAAGAAAAA
>SEDG01000211.1 GCA_004295885.1 Pedobacter sp.
TGATAATCAACTCAAATGTGCGGTGCAGATACGACAAGTTAAGTGGGCATTTGAGATTGGGGTTACTTCTTAGCTAACGTTTCTAAAACAGAATCTAAGTAGTTCAAGGTCATTGTAAATCCACTTTGAAAACCCATTTCAATCATTTTCTCCATGCGTTCAAGCGAATCATTTTTGATGATGATGCTCACTTTGGTAGTGCCGTTTTCTTCACTGAAATTAAAATCCCAATCTGAGCCAGGTAATTGAGGATTTTCATCCGCATCTGCGAAAGCATTTAGCATTTTAAAATTAGTTTTTGGGCTTATCGAAGTATATTTCTGAATTGCCCAATGTTCATTTCCCTCAGGACTAACCATCGCATAAAACCTTCTTCCACCAACTTCAAAATTCATCACCTTTGTTCTTGAGGCGAATGGTTTTGGAGCCCACCATTGGTCGAGGATTTCTTTTGTGGTAAAAGCATCCCAAACTAAGGAAAGGTCTGCGTCAAATTCTCGGTTTACAAATACCGTTTTTGAAGGTTTATCTACTATAAAATCGAATAGAAAATTTTTCATCTTGCTGTTTTTTATTGGTACAAACTTAGTTTATGCTTCGGTAAAGTCTATCATCCATTCGATGCCATATTGGTCTCTAAACATTGCAAAATAAGAACCCCAAGGACTATCGCCAATTGGCATTTCAATATCTGCGTTAACAGAAAGGCCGTTATATAATTTATCGGCTTCTTCGCGACTTTCGGCACTGATAGATATTTTAGACCTGTTTTCGTTTTCATTTACTGGCCCCATACTTGTCGGCACATCATTGCCCATTAAAGTATTTGCGCCAATTGGTAAGGCAATGTGTAATATTTTATTTGCATCTTCTTCAGCTACCGGAAAATCGTCACTTGCCATTTCCTTAAGGCGGACAACTCTGGTGAACTCGCCACCAAATACTGACTTGTAAAAATTGAAAGCTTCTTCGGCATTGCCATTGAAGTTGATGTGTACATTAATAAGTGCCATAATTATAGGTTTTTAGGTTTTAAATTATATTTTTTTCTCTATTTTTTTAGATTTAACAATAGTTCATCAAGGTTTGCAAGTGCTGCAGACATGCCTTCTTTGAAGCCATTGGTTACCATGTATTCCAAAACTTCTAGACTTCCATACGCCGCAGTAACGGTTACGAATGTATTCCCATCTATTTCATTAAAAATATTGGTGCATTGTGTTCTAGGGAAATTCGGATTAATAGTTCCGTTTTCGTCACTAAATCCCCTCAGTTCGATAATGCTTTTTCGAGGTATAATTTGCTGGTAATCGTATCTGCTCCAATGTTTTTCGCCGTGCGGACTAACCATTGCGTAATGCCAAAATCCACCTTCTTTAAACTCCATTGTTTTAGTTTCGGCTCGCCAAGGTTTTGGCGCTATCCATTGCTCAAGAAATTGAGCGCTCGTCCACGCTTTCCAAACCAAATTAACGTCGGCAGCAAACTCACGTTTAACCACAATGGTTTTTTCTTCTTTGTTTACAATAAAATCGAACAATAAATTACTTTCCATTTTTTTCAGTCTTAAGTTTCAGTAATAATTCATCCAGTTGATTGAATCTAGTTTCCCAAATCTTTCTAAACTGTTCTAACCATTTATCTATGTCTTTCATTCTTTCTATTTCCAGTTGGTAATAAATTTCCCTTCCTTTTTGTTCTTGTTTAACCAACTCACATTCGGTTAATATTTTTAAGTGTTTAGAAACAGCTTGTCGGGTGGTATCAAAATGCGCTGCCAAGGCATTTGGTGTCATCGCTTGCAAGGCGATAAGTGTAATGATTGCCCGTCTGGTTGGGTCGGCTATGGCTTGAAAAACATCTCTTCTCATTTGGGATAATTCGATAAGTGAAACTAATTGGTTGCAAATATATATGCAACTATTCGGTTTCACAAGTTTTTTGGCAATTATTTTTACTGTGTAGTAGGTTTTGTCAGCAAAATTTGCTTTTCAATATACAGCAGGGATGATTTAGGCTACTGCCAAACGTGGGCTAAATAAACAATGAGGTAACAGAAAAGGCAAACTAGACTATCAAAATTGAAGGTTTTAAATAAGTTTTGTCTTAAGTTTTTGCTCGAGATAAGATAATTTGCAACGGCCCAGAACAAAACAGATACGCCAATATCTGCAAAATCAAACCTTCCATTTGTTAGATGAAAAAGTTGGAAAATCTCTAAACCAATTGAAAATAGGAGTGGTGCAAAAATAAGATTTATCGTCCTTTTCCCAATGCTAACAAACTTAAATTTTGAAGCTAGTGTAATTGAGAAAACCCATAAACCTTCTGGTAAAGAAAAAATGATAAATTGATGCAAAGGTAAACCATGGGTGATGCTTTTTTTTAAAGCAAAAAACTGGTGCTGTGAAATAATGGAGATGAATAGCTTGGTAACTACTGTTTTTTCTGTTCGATAAAACAAGTAGATAAACAAGCTGAAAAGCAAAGATAAAATGATGAGGTAGTGATTTCTTTTCAAGCCTTCTTGTAAATTAAAAGTTTAAAATAAGAGAACTGACCAAAATTGATTTCGAATAAAAGCCTAAACTTTTTGATGGTAGTTAAGCTATCGATATGAAATACAGATTTAAAATGAAACGCTTTAGAAAATACTTGAAAAACCTTGTCGATATGCCTTAACCAATTATTAGGCGTAAAATGATTGAGGATAAATAGTTGCCCATCTGGCTTTAAAACTCGATAAGTTTCTTCCAATACTTTTTCAGGAAAATCTACCACGGCGATAACGTGCGAGAGAATAACATAATCAAATGTTTGGTCTGGAAACAACAATTTTTCTCCATTCATTTGCAACAACTGAATATTTTCCGTTTTGTGCTTCTTTGCAACTTCTAGCATGCTTACAGAAGTATCAATGCCAGTAACCTGATGCGTTTTGTAAAGCTTCAAATGGCTGCCATTGCCAACGCCAATTTCTAATAATTGCCCATAGGGAAGTTTGTTAATTTCTTGAAACAACTTGTGCTTTTGTGGTTTCAAGAATAAATCTACCACTGGATAAAAAAATGAAAAATGGTTATAGAAATTGTCGGTTTGTCTGCTCATTTTCTAAACAATGCTATGAAATAAATAAACATCAAAATGTTTTTTTGCTAAAGTAATAAATTTATATTTACTTTGAATAACAAAGTACTTTATAATTTTAACATAATGAGTTTAGCTGCCACACTAGATAGAATCCACGCAAAGGCAAAAGCAAAGAAGGGTTTAAGATATTTTGCAATTTTTAACCGCGTTGCCTTGGCTGCAGGGTTTTTGCCCTCTGGTTTTGTGAAAATTATGGGCGAGCGATTTACAGATTTGTCTAATAATCACCCCATGGGACATTATTTAGAGGCCTTGTCTAGAACAGGCTATTATTATCCCTTTATAGGAGTTTTACAAGTGTTGGCGGCACTCTTGTTGCTTATTCCACGAACTGCCACTTTGGGCGCAGTGATTTATTTCCCAATCATTTTAAACATTTGCATCCTTTCTCTGGCCGTGCGATTTGAAGGTTCGTGGGTTTCGGCGCCCTTAATGGTATTGGCTAATTTGTATTTGCTCTGCTGGGATTACGATAAGTTAAGGTATATTTTTCCTTGGAATAAAATGCCAGTTCCATCAAACTAATCTGTATGATATGAAAATAATAAGAATGCTTTTAATGTTATTGCTACTATTTTTAATGGCTTGCGAAATTATGCCTCGTAATACTTTAAAGGATTGTGAACAGCAGTGCAAGGATAATCCCAAATCAAAGGCTTGCTTGGTCTTCTGCGACTGCATCCATCAAAAAGGGCACACGTTGGATAGTTGCTTGGCGGAGTATGATAAGGCACCGGCAGATAGTTTGCAACATAAAATTAGATAGTTTCCCATTTTCCCAGTTCCTTGGCCGCATCAATAGCTGCCTGGCCCTGCGGGGTCATTAAACCCTGGGCTATCATTCTTTCTGCTCTCTCGATATTGGGTTTACTCCAGTTACTTTTTTTAACATTTCTGGGGCTAAAAGTGAGGTAATAACTTTCGTGGTCTCGACTTTTACACAGGCTGTCAATCCAACCAAAACATAGCGCTTCTTCTGTTCCGTCGTTAAGATTTACACTTTCTACCTTGCTTTTTTTATGGTAAAGTATGAGCCAGACCGATTTTTCAGTTTGGCTATTTTCTTGCAACCATTTTCGCCATTCTTTCCTAGTTCTAGCATACACAGCTTGCTTGCCATCTTTCATTTCCATAAGCCTTACATTTTAAGAATACATGGTTATGCAATTTAATATTTTAAACCGATTCTTAAAAGTGCCTATGTTTAGTGGCAATTGAGGCTAGTTTATCCAAAAATAGCTACGCCTTTACCGGTTGTTATAAAACTAAACAAGCTTTCTTGAATAAGCTGGCTCCAGGCCCATGAGCAATTTCCGTAACATTCAAATGTTGGCACCAAGCCGATGTGTGTAAACCGAATTTCGGTTTTATCGCCAACCTTAGAGATTTCAAAAACTATTGTGGTGCCTGTCCACTCACCTTTATCTTTAAAAGAACTTAATTCGCTATCAGTCACTTGCCAAACTACTTTTTCGTTAGGGATAGATTCTATGATGCGTTGTTTCGAATAGTGTACATCCTTCATCCTGTAAGAAAACTCTTCGTTTAGCTTTTCGGTATTTCCTTCAATTTCGCCCTGCCACCAACCGCGTACATTGTTAATGGCAGTAAAAGCTTCAGCAGGTGTTTGATCAACCAAAATAGTTGATGTAAAATTTAATGCTGTCATCTCTGTTTATTTTAGTAATCTTAACTGGCCTAAGTGGTATTGTAAGTGAGATGTTCTTGTAATGATGATATTTAACTTATTGCGATGAGGTTCATTTGCAAAATCTTCTGCAGTAACGGCAGTATGTTTTTCGAACCAATCTTCAACGGCTAATGCGTTAAACTTCCAGTAATCGCAACATGTCATCATGTACCGCAACCAAATGACCCAACAAATAAATTCCTCTATTTTTACCTAGTGCAATCTCTTGTAGTAAAGTTTCATCAGATAAACTCCCAAGAAGCTCATCGCAGTTTTTAATAGAGGCATCCCATCTATCTAATATCATTTTCACAACTAAGTCTGTATTTTCCATATTTCTAATTTTTATATTCCAAAATTAAAGTCTAATTCTTACTTATATGCTGTGTAAAATAGACATTGTAGTGGGTTGATTTGGACAAGAATTCAGTATATCTTTGGTGAAAAAAATGTATGAAACATTTAACCATAGTTGTTCCTAATGGAAACAATAACATCAGTAGCATTACTGGAGCCTTTGAAATATTTAGAAAGGCAAACGATTATTGGATATCATTGGGTAACAAACAGTTGTTTAACATTGAGTTGGCAGCCATTGCCAAAACAAATCTCGTTATAATACCCTCATTAAACCATAATTACCGCCTTGCTTTAGAAGGGAATGGCTTGCTTGTAGATTGGTTGGTTAATCAATATAAAAACGGGGCGGAGGTAGCAACCATTTGTACGGGCGCATTTATGCTTGCAGCAGCAGGCTTGCTTGATGGAAAAAACTGCTCTACACATTGGTCTGTTTCAGAAAATTTTAGAGCGATGTTTCCTAACGTAAATTTATGTACAGATAGATTAATAACAGATGAAAAGGGAATATATACGAATGGTGGCGCTTATTCTTTCCTTAATCTGATGATTTATCTGGTCGAAAAATACTACGATAGACAGACTGCCATTTATTGTTCTAAGGTATTTCAAATAGAGATTGACAGGAATACGCAATCTGAATTTTCTATTTTTTCTGGTCAGAAACAACATAGCGATGAGGATATATTAAAGGCACAAAACTACATTGAGCAAAACTTGAATGAAAAGATTACAATTGATAATTTATCACTGATGTTTAATATTGGCAGGAGAAACTTTGATAGAAGATTTATTAAAGCCACTGGAAATACGCCAATCGAATATGCCCAGAGGGTAAAAATAGAATTTGCAAAAAAGGCTTTCGAAACCAATCGAAAAACAATTAATGAGGTAATGTATGAAGTAGGATATGCTGATGTAAAGGCATTTCGTGAAGTTTTTAGAAAAATTACAGGAATGTCGCCCCTAGCATATAAAAGCAAATACTATAAAGAAGCCATTGTATAGATTAAATAGCGCAGCTTATT
>SEDG01000932.1 GCA_004295885.1 Pedobacter sp.
TTACACCTCAAAATAGTTGGCTTTATATTAGTTGTACTGGCATTTGTGCATATTGTTTTTCCTAAATATTTTGCTTGGAAAGAACAGTTGAAATCGCTCACCTTAATTAACAAACAATTGATGTATGTTCATACTTTTTTTTATTGCAGTAACTACATTGCTAATGGGCGTGCTTTGTATGTTGTGCGCTAGAGATTTGACAACGACAGCTTTCGGTCAAAAAATAGCTTTTGGATTAGCGTTATTTTGGGGAATGCGTTTGTTCTTTCAGTGTTTCGTTTATTCAAGAGACTTATGGAAAGGCAAAAGATTCGAAACTTGGGTACACGTTATATTTTCTGTTCTTTGGTTGTACATTAGCTTTGTTTTTAGCTTAGTCGCTTTGAACCTTAGCCTTTAGTTTCTTGCACTGCCTTAAGTTTTCTAAACTGGATTGAAGCGGCATCTCCCGATTTTTCATCGGGAATATAGCGGAAAGCCAGACTGACTTTAATAGATGTAATGAAATTGCTTTTCTAAAAAAATGTAATTCCGACATTTTCGAGTATTCTAATCCGAGAGATTCTTCCCTTCGCTCTGAATGACAACCTAACAAAAGTCCTTCGACAAGCTCTGACTGACAAAACTTTTTAAGCATAAAAAAAGGGGAGCAAATTGCTCCCCTTTTCTTTTGTATTGTATTTCTTATTTTACTGCATCAATGATTGCTTTGAAAGCATCTTTATGGTTCATTGCTAAGTCAGCTAATACTTTACGGTTTAAACCGATGTTTTTGGCTGCCAATTTACCAATTAATTGAGAGTAAGATACACCGTGCTCACGTGCTCCAGCGTTGATACGTTGGATCCACAATCCGCGGAATTCTCTTTTCTTAACTTTGCGGTCACGGTAAGCATATTGCAAACCTTTTTCTACCGTGTTTTTAGCAATGGTAAATACCTTGCTTCTTGATCCCCAATAGCCTTTGGCCATATTTAGGACTTTTTTTCTTCTGCGTCTAGCAGCTACTGC